>JANYFI010000154.1 GCA_025362765.1 Ferruginibacter sp.
TACCGGAAGAAGGCTGGTAAAAGAGCTGGTAATAAGGGATGTCAATCATCCCAGTATTGTAATCTGGGACAATGGCAATGAGGGTGGCTTTAACCGGGCACTGGATAATGATTATCAATTGTACGATCCCCAGCACAGGCTGGTCATTCATCCCTGGGAAAAATTTAATGGTACCGACACTAAACATTACCCTGATTATAATTACGTCGTTAACTCCTCCCTGTACAGCAAGGAAATATTTTTTCCAACAGAGTTTATGCATGGTTTGTATGATGGTGGCCATGGCGCCGGGCTGGATGATTTCTGGAACCTTATTCTGCAGCACCCTTATGGGGCAGGCGGTTTTTTATGGAGCTTTCATGATGAAGGCATTGTGAGGATGGACAAGGATAGTGTGATGGATACCGATGGCAATCATGCGCCAGACGGCATTGTTGGCCCTTACCGGGAAAAGGAAGCCAGCTTTTTTACCATCAAAGAAATATGGAGCCCGGTGTATATTAAACAGGCTGCTATTACATCCTCATTCAATGGCAGCGTTGAAGTGGCCAACCGCTATCTATACACCAACCTGAATCAATGTTCATTTGATTGGAAACTGGCGAAGTTGCCGGCACCCAGTGATACTACCACAACAAATACAATCGTTGCAACAGGCAAGGCGGCTATTTCGCTTGCACCCGGCGAGACAGGCGCATTGCAATTAAATTTACCTGCATCATGGAACAGCAATGCTGGATTGTACCTCACTGCTCACGATCCTTATAACAAAGAAATATTTACCTGGAGTTGGCCATTGCAATCCGCTGCCGCTATAACGAAAAAGTTGATACCTGCCGCAACTTCAACTTCTATTGAAACAAAATCAACGGATAGCGATTTTGTTGTGCAACTGGACGGCATTCGTTATTATTTTGACAACAGCAATGGCTATCTTTCAAAAGTTGTCAATACCCAATCAACCATCTCTCTGTCAAACGGGCCAATTGTTGCCGGCGTAAAACATAGTTTAAAAGAGTTGAAACACTACGCTAACGGAGTGCAGTATATTGTTGAACCTGTTTACGATGGCGCTTCCTATTTTGCCGTAAAATGGATCTTTACGCCGGGCCAGCCGGTGAAGCTGGAATACGCCTATTCCGTAAAAGGAGATGTGCCCTGCATGGGCATTAGTTTTAATTATCCTGAAGAAAAAATTACCGGTGTGAAGTGGATGGGTCGCGGCCCTTACCGTGTTTGGAAGAACCGGTTAAAAGGCCAGCAGTTTGGTGTGTGGCAAAAAAAATACAATAACACCATCACCGGTGAAAGCTGGAACTACCCTGAGTTTAAGGGATACCATGCCAATTTGTACTGGGCACAAATAGAAAGCAGGGAATCTGCTTTCAGGATATACAACGAAGAAGAAAATGTTTTTCTGCAAATGCTGAAACCAATGAAACCGATGGGTGCCAATAATGATAATGTCAGCCCGGCGTTTGCCGAAGGTAATATTGGTTTTATGAATGCTATCAGCCCAATCGGAACCAAGTTTCAGGCAGCCGAAAAAATGGGGCCACAAAGCCAACTCAATACGCAGTTGAACTACGCACCTGTAAAAGGTAATTTGTGGTTTGATTTCGAGCCAAATTTGTGAAGAGGCAATAACTTACAAAACCCTTTTTTGTTATTTAGCTTGAAGACGGATAGAAGAAAATGCTTGAGTGGAAATAGCAGGCGCCAAGCCTGTTTTTTTCTGCCGTTTACTTAGCCACTTTTTTCGGACGCCTTCAAAACGGCGATCCACTTTGGTTGTGATGATGTAAGCAACCACCAGCGAAATAATATAAAACAGCGCCAGGTAAATGGCTTTGTGATGACCAGCAGTCAGCGTAACTGCGGTGGTATACATTTTCAATATTGGCCAATGAACGAGGTATAAAACAAACGACATTGATGACCATATGCCGTCATGGGGGTCGGTCACTTCCGGCTGATGAAAGGGATGGTAAGCAGGGCCAGTACAACATTTACCTGGTCCTGGTATTGATGTAATCCAAAAAGTGGTAAATCTTTTTTTAGGAATTCTGTCCTTAATCCAGGCGCTAGTAAATTGATTGCTACCAGGGCAACTGCTGCTAGTAAAAACAGTTGGCTGCTGCGGCTTGAAAATACTTTTCCGGAATAATACAACAGTGCGCCGCATAAAAAGAAAGGCAGGTATAATAATAGATGGCTTACCCGGTTTTCAACAGGCACGCAATACAAAATAATACCTAGCACTACCAACGATAAAATAAATTGCGCCGGAATATTTATGTACCTCCGGAGCAGCACCAGCATCGGAGCCAACAGGTAAAACTGCACTTCCACATCCAGCGACCAGGCGGGTGTAAGGAATATGACCGGCGACGTATTAAGACCAAGTATAACAATGTTTTTTATCAATATTTCAGCAAGGCTAAAACGTTGCCAACTATCGGCATGAAGCAATGCGTTGGTTAAAAAAAAAGTAATGATAGCCAGCGCCAATACAAACCAATAAACAAATGCCAGCCGCATCAAACGGCTACGAATGTATGTCCAGTATGCATTTTGGTAGCTGCTGTATTTTTCTTCGTACATTTTAAAAATCCAGTAGCCGCTTAGCATAAAAAAACATATACCGCATAATGCCCAAAAGGGAACAATAATATGGTATGAGAAACCACCACCATAAAGGCAAGTAACAGCCTGAACAAACCCGGGCCGGTTTTAAAGCCGCTGATATTTTTGAGCATGTCTCCGTAATTATTTTTAATGGCGTACCGCCATTGCATTATACTTTTTTGTTGGCTGCCTGCTAAAACGCTGTTGCCGGCAATGGTGAATTCTTAATTGAACCGGGCGAACTGAATATCAAAATTATAACGCAGTTGCCGGTAGCCATGGCGGGCAAAAGTTATGAATGCATTTTTGCTGGTAGTCAAATTCTTTCTTGTCATGGTGCTGGGTTCCGCAGCTGAATTTTCCTGTATGAAAAGCGTTTTAAAATCATTATAAAACAAACCCTTTCCTTTGTGTTGAATAAAGGATACACACATCCTGTATTCGGTACGGTCGCCTTTTAAGCCTTCGGCATAGCGGCCGAATTTTGTAAAAAAGCTGCTGCGTCTTAAATGAGGATGATCGCTGTAATAATATATTTTTCCATAATTGGCATACCAAGGCTTAATCAGCATTTCGGAAAATCCTTTTTTAAATGCTTTCAAATAGGGGTAAGCCCTGTAAGCATAAAACCGCACTACATCCAGTTGGTTTTCTTCGTTCATCATATCCAGTGCATTCCTGAAACTTGATGGAAATTTTTTGGTTGGTATAAAATCTTCCTGCACATATAAAGTATACGGCGTTGTTACCGCATCCTGTCCTTTATTTAGGTTATTACCTAGCCCTTTATTTTTAGGAGTTGTAATCAGCCGGAAAGAAAATTCCGTTTGTATCTATTTTAAATATTCCTGGTGGTCCGGCTTGCTGCCATCATCAGAAACCACAATGTCTTCAAATACACAACCCGGGCTTTGGAAACTTCGCAACAGGTGTTCCAGCGAACTGCTTCTGTTATAATGAGTCACTAAAAGGGTTACACCTGAAAATTTTTCTGTCATTTCAATAAGTTGAATTGTGTTTGATAGAGTGGTAACGTAAACATTATCTCTTTATTTCTTCACAATTTATTTTTAGAAAGGCGTCTAATATGTCTTAGTATTTTAACCAATGCCAACAAACTGGCAGCACAATGTGACGGCGGTTTCAATAAATTTCGCAGCTGTTGCTATTGAAAACGTAGTTAAAAGCAGCAGCTGAAATAATAGTCAAAAGCATAGAAAATAAAAGCTGCTGTTGTCCTTTATTTGGAAATTATTCCTTTATTTATAAATATGTAAAAAAAATATCTTCTTCAATACAATGGTTACCATTTATTTATGATTTGGCATTATTACTGGCTTGTATGTACAAAACAATTTCGATGAAAGAAAAATGTAAAATTTATCTGTTACAAGGCAACCTGTTTTACAGCCACATCTTTAAACAAAATTTAATCAACCTTGGCTACCGGGATGTTTCTTCATTTAACACTATCGCAGAATGTATCAACCATCTTGATGATATGCCGGATATTATTTTTTACGATTATGATGTGGATTTTTTGGACGGCGAAGATGTATTGAAAATGATAAAAAAATTCTATCCTGAAATTTATGTGTTGTTTAGTTGTGCAGCTGAAGAAAGTGGCGTAGTGCCAAAATTTCTGCAACACGGTGCGTTTGATTATTTTATTAAAGGGCAAGACGAAATGCGTACCGTGGAAGAATTATTAATTAATATCATTGATGTTAAAAAACAACTTAGAAGAACCAATTTCCGGCTTTTCTCCAAAGTAAAATACATGGTTTGTTCGCGGGGTAAATAAGCCTTTCCATACCGTATTAACTTCCTTGTTGTTTCATGTATTGCGCAAAAAATTGAAATGTAGCTCAATTGCTGTAGTCGTTATTTAACGTGGTTGTAGATGCATGTCTACAAATGCTCCTATAATTTCCAACTTTTAATATCAGCCTTGTATATCCATTGTGAAATATGTTATCCAATTGAATAAAGGCGGCAAAAAATGATATACCTGTTGTGTATTTTTTGCAATGTAAACCACGTATATATCCATGAATCAATCAACTCCCCATTTATCAGTGCTGGCCATTGATGACGAAGTGTCTATCCAGCTTATTTTAAAACATTATTTTAAAGAAGGCTTTTCTGTAATAACCAAAAGCAATGGCAAGGAAGCATTGGCCTGGATGCAGGAAGGAAATATTCCTGATATGATCGTGGCAGATATTAATATGCCGGAGATGGATGGGTACACCTTTATTTATCAGGTGAGGGCGAGTGGTTACTTAAAAAATATTCCGCTGGTGATGTTATCCGGCAGCGATAGCACGGAAAATAAAATCCGCTGCCTTGAATCAGGCGCGGATGATTTTATGGTAAAACCATTTAATTCGCGTGAACTGGCCGCACGCGTGAACGGTATACTTCGCCGGAACGGAAAAAAATAATTACAAAACTTAGCCTGATGATAAATACCAGCCAGAGAATAGCCGTAATTACCACACAGAACGCCATAGCCGATCATATAAGAGTTGCGTTGAAAGATTTATTTGATGTAGACATTTATTAAAACGGGCTGGCCCTGCATCATGCAATGGAAAAAGCCAATGCATACAAAGCCATCATTACAGATGACGAACTACTTGGTGCCAACGGCATACCCTTACGTAAAACATTAAGCAGTTTTGGGTATGGCAAAATACCATTTATGGTATTGATTAACCAGATTGACAATGAACAACGAAAACTGGCCATGAATGAAAGCATCGCTGAAATATTTTCAAAGCCAATTGATGAAAAAGCACTTCGCACCAGGATACCCTACCTGGTTGAAAACTACAATAATAAAATCAGCGCAGACGCAACGTGGCATGGATATAAATTGCCGCTGATAAAAAGAATTTTCGACGTTACTTTTTCAGGCCTGGCGCTGCTGATGCTAAGTCCGGTATTTTTAGTAATTGCTATCCTGGTAAGAGCGGAAAGTAAAGGCCCCGTTTTTTATTATTCATTAAGGGTAGGTTCCGGCTACAAGGTGTTTAAGTTTTATAAGTTCCGCTCCATGTTTACGGGCGCCGATGCAAAACTAAAAGACCTTTCGCATCTTAACCAATATAACCTCGC
>JANYFI010000528.1 GCA_025362765.1 Ferruginibacter sp.
CTTCGGCGGTTTTTTTCATTTTCTGCAAAATCATTGCACTAATTTCCTGTGGCGTGTACATTCTGCCATCTATGTCTATACGAACTGTATCATTGTCACCTTTTACCACTTTGTAACTGCTATGGCTGATATCGCCAGTTACTTCATTCCACTTATGCCCCATAAATCGCTTTACACTCATAATGGTGTTTTGCGGATTGGTAATAGCCTGACGTTTTGCCGGATCACCTACTTTGCGTTCGCCATTTTTAAGAAAAGCCACAATAGAAGGCGTTGTGCGGCGACCTTCATCGTTCGCAATTACTACTGGTTCGCTACCTTCCATTACGGAAACGCAGCTATTCGTAGTTCCTAAATCTATTCCTATTATCTTACCCATGATTGATTTTTTTTTGTTCGAAATAGATATTCAATGATTGTGCCACACGGGTTTGGATGAAAAAATGGCAGTTATGCAGTTACAAATTTTGCCAGAAGGTGATTTTTCAGTAATAAGTGAACCAGTGAAAGTATATGCTGGAAGTAGCATCTCCAAAAACTGCTCTTCGTTTAATTACCTTCAGGAAAGTTCCTTTTTTACTTTAAATGTAAAATGCTTACTGCTGAGGTAACTAAACAACACACTGATAGCGGTACTAAGCGTTTTGGCGATTGTTGGATAAAAATGAAAATATTCAACCAACAGTTTTATAAAAAGGACATTGAAACAGAGGTTGGCGATTACAATAATAAAATAACGAAACAATTGAACATGTCCCCTTACACTTGAGTCTGTCCACACTATGTATTTTGACAATAAAAACCCAACGGGGAAAGTAACGCAAAATGCACATAGAAACGAAGCGGTGTGCGGCTGAAAAGCCATAAAACCGAGGTAAAGAATTTGTTTTTTAAAAATAAATTGATAGCAGATGAAAAAGAGAAAAATATCGAGCACCATATTGCCACCCCCACAGGCTGCATAGCGAAAGGTTTGCAATGGCATCAGCTTGCGAAAAGGCCGGTAAAAAAAATCAATCAACCTGAAAATAAAAGCTCTCATAAAAAATGTGGCGACGAAGATAATTATTTTACGGAGTATCCTTACATGCAAAAAGTTCTGCTTTTGATTAGCAGAACTTTTTTAACTATTTAAATAGGCCTTTTAAAATGTATAACGAACACCAAAACCGCCCCAGCCACCAGTAAAGCCATTGCCATAATTATTGGCAAATTCAAACGATGGCTGCCAGTCTAACGAAAGGTTAATTGGTGCTCCTTCAATTTTATAGTCAAGCCCCAATACTCCATCTACGCCGATTGAAGAGCCACCGCCATATTTTGAACTGTAAAAACCTACGTGGGCTCCCGGGCCGATGTACCATTTCAATCCGGCTACGTCATTAATGTCACCGTGTATTTCGTATAAGCCTGTAACACGAAATCCCCTGTTCCAAAAATATGCAAGACCTTCAACAGCCTTATTGTCACCTACAAAATGCTTTACCGAAATAGCGCCTGGATAAAATTTAACCCCTACTGCAGTCGTATAGCTGGATGATGTATTGTAATCCCCGTTTTGGGCGGTTACTTTTGTTGCCGTAAATAATATTACCACAACACTTAGTAAAATAAATTTTCTCATGTTCTTTTTTATTTTTTTAATTGAGATTGATTTGGTAAAAATCATGCCAAACCGTTGTATATAAGTCTGTTAGTCTAAAAATTAACTATATAATTCTTCCTTTAATACTTTTACCCTGTCATCCGCCAGGTATTCATCATAAGTCATCAGGCGATCAATCATTCCTTTAGGCGTAATTTCAATAATCCTGTTGGCTACGGTATCCATAAACTGGTGATCATGTGTTGTTAGCAATACCACTCCTGGAAACGTTAACATCCCATCGTTAAAGGCAGTGATGCTTTCCAGATCCAGGTGATTGGTAGGTTCATCCAGCACAACGAGGTTAGGATTTTGCAGCATCATTTTACTAATCATGCAACGCACTTTTTCGCCACCGCTTAACACGTTGGTTTTCTTTAAAATCTCGTCGCCGCTAAATAACATCTTCCCTAAAAAACCGCGGATAAAATCTTCATCTACATCCTTTGTATTGGGCGGTACAAACTGGCGCAACCAGTCCATCAGGTTAAGGCTGCCGGTAAAAAATTCGGTATTATCGTTGGGCAGGTAGGCCGAAGTAATGGTGGTTCCCCACTCGTATTTACCATGGTCAGCTTTCATTCTGCCATTGATGATTTCAAAAAAAGATGTCAGTGCCACGTGGTCACGACTTAAAAACGCAATTTTCTGCCCTTTATTAATATCAAAAGTAATATTGCTGAACAACGCCCTGCCGTCAACCGATTTTGATAATTTTTCTACATTCAAAATCTGGTTTCCCACTTCTCTTTCCGGTTTAAAAATAATGCCAGGATATTTTCTGTTGCTGGCCGTAATATCTTCAAACACCAGTTTATCCAGCGCCTTTTTACGGCTGGTAGCCTGCTTGCTTTTGGAAGCGTTGGCGCTAAAACGAGCGATAAATTCCAACAGGTCTTTCTTCTTCTCTTCCTGCTTTTTATTTTTATCACTGGCCTGCCTTGCCGCCAGTTGGGAGCTTTCGTACCAAAAGGAATAGTTACCGGTATATATTTTAATTTTCTGCTTATCTACATCTGCCACATGTGTACAAACGGCATCTAAAAAGTGACGGTCATGGCTCACTACCAAAACGATATTCTGGTAATCGGCCAAAAAATTTTCCAGCCAACTGATTGTTTCCACATCGAGGTTATTGGTAGGCTCATCCAATAGCAAAATATCGGGGTTGCCAAATAAAGCCTGGGCAAGCAATACCCTCACTTTCACATTACCGCCAATGTCTTTCATCAGCATCTGGTGCATTTCTTCCTTTACACCCAACTCATTTAAAAATTGTGCAGCATCGCTTTCGGCGGTATAGCCGCCCATTTCACCAAATTCATGCTCCAGTTCGCCTGCCTTCATACCATCGGCTTCGGTAAAATCCTCTTTCAGGTAAATGGCATCCTTTTCAATCATCAGGTCCCACATTTTTTTGTGGCCCATCATCACGGTATGTAAAACAGATACATCTTCAAATCCAAACTGGTCCTGCCTTAGCATGGCCAGGCGCTCGCCTGGTGTGATGCTTACGGTTCCTTTATTAGGTTCAATTTCCCCACTCAATATTTTTATAAAAGTAGATTTCCCAGCGCCATTGGCACCTATTACACCATAACAGTTTCCTTTGGTAAAAGAAATATTTACTTCATCAAACAACACCCTTTTACCATAGGCCAGGGTTACATTATTTACACTTATCATAATTTTAAAATGGGCGCAAAGATAGTGGATAATGGATAATTTGGGTAGCGGACTAATGGATAATTAATAATTGATCATTAACAATTAAATATTGATAGTTAGCCCGACATCAGGTATTATAGGATGTTTAAGCTATAAATTTCTACAAAAAAAGTTCAAATTAAGTTACAAAAAAGAGACGTAAACGAGGTATCAATCTGTTGATTTAAAATGTTTTTTTATAAAGGAAGAAGAAAATCACCAATCCAAATACGATGCATCATTCATTGAACCACCAGCCATTACCCAATTGTTCATTAACCAATTATCAATTATCCATTAAAAGTTATCCATTATTTTTGCACCATGTCAATTGTAAATACCATTAAATCAGCTGTAATAGCCGCACTATCTTCGCTGTACAATCATCCCTATACAGAAAAAGATTTTCAAATTAACCAAACCAAACCAGAGTTTGAAGGCGATTATACCATTGTAATGTTTTCGTTGGTAAAATCTTTAAAAACATCTCCTGAAGTAATTGGCGATGCGCTGGGCGGTTACCTGGTTCAACATTACCCGGAACTATTTTCAGATTTTAATATCATCAAGGGCTTTCTTAATTTGTCCATACCCGATAGTTTCTGGACTGATCTGCTACAAAAAAATTATGCTGATGCCAACTATGGCAAAAAAGAAAAGAATGGTAAAAGAGTAATGGTGGAATATTCATCTCCCAATACCAATAAACCTTTACACCTTGGCCATTTAAGAAATAATTTTTTAGGCTGGAGCGTAGCTGAAATTTACAAGGCCAGCGGTTATGAGGTTATTAAAAGCTGCATCGTAAACGACCGCGGCATTCATATATGTAAAAGCATGATTGCCTGGCAGAAATACGCCAATGGTGCTACGCCGCAATCTACCGGTATTAAGGGTGATCATTTGGTGGGTGATTATTATGTGCGTTTTGAAGATGATTTAAAAGCCCAAAGCCAGGTGTTAATCAATAAAATTAACCTGGCCGACCTGACGGATTTTAACGGCGCTGCATTAGAGAAACTGGACAAATTACTGATTGCGTTAACCAAACTGGATGAAGTAAAAGACGAAGAAAAAATAGCGAAGCTGCACGATGAAATAAAAGAAGTGGCCAGAAATAATACGCCTGTAATTGCCGAAGCCAAACAAATGTTGCTTGATTGGGAAGAAGGAAAACCCGAAGTAATTGAATTATGGAAAAAAATGAATGGCTGGGTATACGAAGGCTTTGACGTTACCTATAAGCGCATTGGCAGCGACTTTGATAAGATTTATTATGAAAGCAATACCTACCTGCTTGGGAAATCCATAGTGCAACAGGGCCTTGATAAAAAAGTGTTTTTTAAAAAAGAAGATGGAAGTATCTGGATAGA
>JANYFI010000176.1 GCA_025362765.1 Ferruginibacter sp.
GCCCCGGATAAATGCGGGCACTTTCCATCACGTCCCTGGTAAGCCCTTGCAGGTAATGCATGTCTGCGTTGGATAATATACTTTTATTGTTGTCTGTTTGCCCATGTGCACCCGTTAAAAAAAATAAAGCAATAATTACCAGGTAAATATTTTTCATAAATGCTGAGCCAATAATTTTTATTTGTGGACAGTGTACTATTAATAAATGACTTTTATTGATTTTGCCGCTTCCTCTTTTGTGGCGTTGGCAGTAAACATTTATTAATGCAAATTAAATCGTTCTATTAAAAAGCAACTTGCAAAACCTGGGTAATAATATAATACTGTTTTTAACCTTCGTTGATACCTGCTGTATATGAAGTTTAAACAGGGAGGATTTTATGATGGATAAGCTGCAATAAAATAAAAGGAGCTTGTTATTTACTTCATTGCAAACAATACCCAATGTATTGTTTGCAATGCTTAATTAGTGGGGGCTGACTGGCCAAACAATCGTTCTTCCACCAACTCACAAATAATATGGCCCAGTAAAATATGGCTCTCCTGTATCCGCGGTGTATCGGTTGAAGGGACGTTTAAAATATAATCTGAAATGGCTTTCATTGCACCGCCGGTAAAACCCGTAAGTCCGATGGTGATCATTTCTTTTTCTTTGGCTGTTTCAAAAGCATTTATAATATTGGCACTGTTGCCGGAGGTGCTTAAACCAACCAGTACATCACCTTTTTTTCCGAGACCTTTTATCAGTCTTGCATAAATTAAATCAAAACTATAATCGTTTGCTACAGCGGTTAAATAACTGGTGTTGCAATGCAGGGCCTCGGCTGGTAACGCATCCCGGTCAATATAAAAACGGCCACTAAATTCTGCAGCTAAATGTTGTGCGTCTGCTGCGCTGCCACCGTTGCCGCAAAACAATACTTTATTACCATTGTTAAAAGCGGTTACCATGATGTTTACGCAATCAGCAACTGTTGCAATGATTTTTTCATCGGCCAGCAACTGTTGTTTTACTGCTATAGATGCGTGGATGCGGTCTGCTATTTGTTGATTCATCTGTTTAATTAATTTACCTGAAAAGCCGTGAACAAAAAGTTATTGGATGCGGCAATGGGCGTTAGGTTAATGTAATACGATTCCGTAAAGTTTTTAACTGCTAAAAACTCATGAGTCGGTACGCAAAATTCATCAAATATAATGATATCGCCTTTTTTTAAATAGGGGGCGAAAGAAGTGAGGGTGTATAAGGTAGAGGAGTATAGGTCAGCATCCATGTGGATCACCGTAAGTTTATCGTTGTTAAACTTTTTTAGAAATCCGGGCAGGGTTTGCTGAAACAATCCCTGGTAAAAAGCAGCCCTTGTATCAGCTGTTTTTAATGGTTCGTTGCCATTGCTCATATCGCCCTTTTTAAAAGAACCATAATCTTCGGGTAAGCCGGAAAAGGTATCAAATCCTGAAAAAGTAGATTGCTGATGAACATGATTTTTTAACCACCAGTAAAAAGACCCCCCGTTCGCCACACCAAATTCAAGGTAATTCATGGGCTGATCTTTAATGAATTCCTTGTTTAAAAATTCATACAATCCAAATCGCTTTTCACGTGAGCGGTCGCCGCTAAAAAAATCATTGTACCCCAGCCCTTTTTGCTGGTTGATCCATTTAGATTGTTTGGAGAGGTAAGCCAGGTTTAACAAAAAACCGCTGAAAGGCTCCACCAGTATATGTAATTTAAAAAGGCTAAAAAGCGCTTTTGTTTTTTGTATTAAGAAAAATTTAAGCCACATCAGTTAAATCGTCCAGGTTGTTAGCCCGTATTTAGTGAAAGAATAATCCCTTATTTCGCCGCCAAAAGTATTTAAAGTTTCTATCACTGCATAGCGGGTATTTTTGGGGCAATAAAAAATCATAAATCCACCGCCGCCGGCGCCGCTTATTTTTCCACCCGTAGCGCCTGCTTTTTTTGCGGCATTGTAAATATCTTCAATTGAATCGTTACTGATATTGTGTGCCATCCTGCGTTTTTGTTCAAAGCCAAAATCGAGTATTTCGCCAATTTCATTGAGTCTGCCTTTTAATAAGGCTTCTTTCATCATTCTGGCCTGCTCTTTTAACTGGTGCATGGCTTCAATGCTTTTTTCATCTTTGTTGTTTACATTCTTTACCTGCTCTATAATAATATGGGCACTTTCTCTTGAGGTGGCTGTAAAATATAATACAAGGTTGTTACCCAGTTCATGCAAATATTCCGGATGAATGCGGAGTGGGTTTACAATTACTTTATCATCGCCATAAAATTCCATAAAGTTTACGCCCCCGAAAGTAGCTGCATACTGGTCTTGTTTACCGCCCGCTAATTTCAGGTCTTCTCTTTCTATTGAATATGCCAAATGTGCAATATCATAATCGCCCAGTGGTAGTTTTAGCATTTCAACAAAAGCTCCTAAAATAGCTACCACAAGAGTAGAGGAGGTACCCAATCCAGAGCCAGCGGGTGCATCTACAAAAGTGGACAATCTAAAGCCGGTTGATGGCAAACCATACATGGAATGGATGCGGTTGTAAACACCTTTCAATAAATCGAGGTGCCCGTTGATGGGCAGGCTGGGAGCTAAGTCAAAGCGTTCTGATTCTTTTCTGTCAAGCGCTTCTACAATAATGGTATTTTGCTGCAGTGGCTCAATGCTGGCATAGGCGGAAAGCGATACTGTAGCATTTAAAATAGCACCACCATATTGATCACTATAAGGGCTAACGTCTGTGCCTCCCCCGGCCAAACCAATGCGTAAAGGCGCTTTGCTTCTATAAATCATGGGTGCAAATTAAGGAATATGCCGATGGAAATATGGGGGTTTAGTATTTTGTTCACGCAAAGAATGTTTTGCCATTGATAAGATCACCAACCAGCTACCTCAAATATTGTTTCCACCATTTTAGCCCAACTGTATTTTTTCTTTTCTTCAATTAAATGCGGCAAAAAATGAGCCGTGCTTTTTTGAAAGAACTCGGTAATTTTTTGCGCAATGGATTCCGCCGTTGGTTCTGCAATTAAACCGACTTTATCGTCTGGTACCAGGCTCGGTAAGCCGCCCACATTTGTCACTATCATGGGTTTTTCAAAATGATAGGCTAGCGGTGTAACGCCGCTTTGGGTGGCGCTTCTATACGGTTGAATCACCACATCCGCGGCACTTAAATAATATTTTACTTCACTGTCCGCAATAAATTCTGTTCTTAAAATCAGCCAGTCTTTAATGTCCAGTTTTGCTATCTGTTCATCGTATGGTTTTCTATCTTCGTAAAATTCGCCGGCGATGAGAAGTTTAACCCCATTCCCTAAAATAGGCTTATTTGACGACTTCAATATTTTTATGGTGTCTAATAAAATGTCGAGCCCTTTGTATTTTCTTATAAAGCCAAAGAATAGTAGTATTTTATTATTTTGGTTAATGCCCAAATGTTTTCTTGCATCTGCAATGGATAGCTTTTCGCCAAAATTATCGTATAAAGGATGGGCAACAAATTTGGCTGGTTTTCCTTTGGCAAACCCCGGCAGATCGCTTAAAACTTTTTCACTCATAGTAATAAACGCATCAATGGGCTTCACAAAATATGTTGTGAAAGGCACATCCCCGAAACGCTTTTCATGCGGTATAATATTATCTGCAATACATACGATTTTTGTATAGTTGTTTTGCTTTACAATACGCAGAATGCTGCCGAGGCAAGGTCCCATAAATGGCAGCCAGTAACGCACCACAATTAAATCGGGGCACTGCTTTTTTAATTCCAATCCAACGCTTAGCCAGTTAAAGGGATTGACAGAATTGATGCGTACATGAATGTCTAAATCAGCAGGTGCAGGTTCAGTTGAAAATTGGGTAGTGCCCGGAAATAAAAAGCCGGGATATTGCAATGAAAAGGTATAAATGCTAACGTTATGGCCTTGCTGCTTAAACTCTTTCGCAAGCCGTTCATCGTAAGACGCCAAACCTCCACGAAGCGGGTGAGCAGGGCCAATTATAATAATTTTTTTAGCCATGTAGAGGGAAGGCCTGTTGGATTCTTATGTTTACAAATCTTATTATTAATCAATTTAAAGCGAAAAAAATCAGAATCCTGTTTTTTCTTCGATGAGGTAAGTATTCCGGTCGTTTGAATTTCTTGCTATCAGTTCACCTAAAAAACCAGTTAAAAACAATTGGGTACCAATTACGATGGAGATAATGCCTATAAAAAAAAGCGGCCTGTCGGTCATATTAAATTTGTCGAAAAATATTTTGGCCGTAAACAACCATATCCAGATAAGGGTACCAACAAAAAAAACAATGCTGCCCAGCAGTCCAAAAATATGCATGGGTCTTTTGCCAAATTTGCCCATGAACATGATGCTGGCCAGGTCTAAAAATCCATTTACAAACCTGCTCCAACCAAACTTGGTAACACCATATTTTCTCGCCCGGTGTTCTACCACTTTTTCACCAATTTTTCTAAAGCCAGCCCATTTCGCAAGCACAGGAATATAGCGGTGCATTTCGCCATATACTTCTATGCTTTTTACCAATTTAATTTTATACGCTTTCAGTCCGCAGTTAAAATCGTGCAGGTGAATACCGCTCGATCTGCTGGCCGCCGCATTGAATAATTTGGAAGGAATATTTTTAGTGAGTTTGTTATCAAAGCGTTTCTTTTTCCAACCGCTGACCATATCAAAACCGTCGTTTATAATCATGCTGCGGAGCTCTGGTATTTCATCAGGACTATCCTGCATATCCGCATCCATCGTAATGATCACCTCTCCTTTGGCTGCTTTAAAACCTTCGTTCAATGCAGCGCTTTTACCATAATTTCTTTGAAAACGAATACCCCTGACGCACTCATTTTTTTCATGCAGCGATTCAATCACCTTCCAGGAATTGTCATTGCTGCCATCATCCACCATAATTACTTCGTAGGTAAAATTATTGGCCAGCATTACCCGTTCAATCCAGGCGGCTAACTCTGGTAAAGATTCCTCTTCATTAAAAAGTGGCACTATTACTGAAAGATCCATGTTACTATTTTTTATTTGCACAACCTGGTGTAAAATGATTGCGTTTTTATTATTGGTCCGGGCTGTAAGCCTTTGTGGTACATCGTTGCGTCGCCCTCTTGTACTTTTTTAGCTTTGTGAACCCCCTTCAAATTTACGACACCCAAATCAAACATGAGGGACAGACTGTTTTTTATTAATTTCTTCTTTCTTATTTTGTTTAAATATCGTTTCGGTTGTTGCCCGTTGCTATAAAAGTAAATGGGAGTGATTCGACGCGGCGGACAGGCTACAACGATATTTAATTGAAATACAAATGCCTGAAAAAAACATTTAGTTATTCAAGTATGCTTTGCTTTTCTTGCTAAGAAAACCAGCAGCAATTAATGTTACGAGGGCTCCAATAATCAGGTACCTGAAAATAGCGGCAGAAATCATCATCGGCATAAACATTTTTTTCAACTGCACGGCATTTTCTTCAATCTCGTTTGGTAAATGATTACCTTGTTGTAACAACAATTTGCTATTTTCTGCAATTTTATTATCCCTGAAAGCCGGGTTAAAGCTAAAATAAACCCAGGCAAACAACGCCATCAATAAAGCCACCACCACAAAAGTTTGAAAGCCGGCATTGAAATAATTCGCAAAGCTTTTTTTATCAGTGTCTTTCCTGAAATAGCCTACCATGCTCCAGCTTAGTCCAAAGCAAAAAATACAATACACTAAAAACTGAAACTGGCTTTCAACCGGGTTTTTTAAAACGTACAATGAAAACAGCGAAGCAAGGATCATCAACGCTCCTGTAATCAATCCTTTTTGTGCAGGAGTTGTTTGCTTCATCTTAATTAAAATGTGTTTTATTGCCATTTACAATACCAGTTACTTTGCCTTTTAAAGGCATGCCAATAAACGGCGTGTTCTTCGATTTGGAAGCAATCATTGTGGCATCAAATATATATTCGGTTGCTGGCGTAAATAAAGTGAGCGAAGCAGTTGCGCCTTTTTTTATTTCCGGCACCGGCAGGTTAAAAATTGTTCTGGGATTAACCGTCAGCAGGGTGATTAATTTTTCGAGTGTCCAGCCATTTTCATTTAAGTGCAAACAATTCCCGATGGCGCCAAACAAGGTTTCCAAACCAATCATGCCATTTTTAGCGTACTCAAATTCGCATACTTTACTGTCATAGTTCTGCGGAATGTGGTGGCTTGCGATGGCATCTGCCTCACCCACAACGATGGCATTTCTTACTGCCAGCATATCTTCCCTTGTTCTTAGCGGAGGATTCACTTTTAGATTTGTATCATAGTCCGACAGGTCTTCATCACAAAAAATAGCATGGTACGGGGTTACAGAAAAACTTACTTGTAACCCTTCGGCCTTGGCTGCTTTAATTAACCCCAATCCTTTTTTTGTTGATACTCCTGTAAAGTGAATTTTTGACTGGGTATATTTTACCAGGTCAATATCCCTTGCAATCATTAGTTCTTCGGCTATAGCG
>JANYFI010000177.1 GCA_025362765.1 Ferruginibacter sp.
AAATAATTATTCAGCGATTTAAAAAAGGCATCATCCCCCACATAATTGCGCAGCATGTGCAGTATGCGTCCGCCTTTGTTGTAACTCACTGCATCAAACATATCCTCTTTGTCTGCATAATTAAAACGAACCAGTTTTTTATTTTCGCTTCCGCTCATTAAATAGCCCTGCATATCTTCAAAATTATGTTCATCGGCAAAGTCTTTACCATATTCATGTTCTGTCCACAAATACTCGCTGTAGTTGGCAAAGCTTTCATTTACGGTTAGGTTGCTCCAGCTTTCCGCAGTTACCAAATCGCCAAACCAGTGATGAAACAATTCGTGTGCTATGGTTTCTTCCCAGGCATTGCCGTCTGTTAACTGCCTTGCATTTTGATAAGCACTTTCCTGATGCAGCGTGGCGGTAGTATTTTCCATGGCGCCGCTAACGTAATCCCGTCCTACTATCTGGCTATATTTAGGCCATTGGTAAGGCACGCCCAATATTTTCTCATAAAAAGCAATCATGGCAGGAGTATGTCCGAAAATTTTTCTGGCAACAGGTTCATATTTTTTTTCAACATAATAGTCAACGTCCATCGCTTTGTATTTATCTTTTACAATCGCAAAATCGCCCACGCCCATAAAAAATAAGTAAGGAGCATGAGGCAGGTCCATTTTCCAGTAATCTGTCCTGGTGCCATCGGCATTTTTTTTCTGGCTCATAAGTAAGCCATTGCTAAGGGTTACATATTTTGCCGGCACCGTCATATAAATTTCTTCCGTACTTTTTTGATTGGGTTTATCAATCGTCGGCATCCAAACGCTGTTGGCCTCTGTCTCGCCCTGGGTCCATATCTGTGTCGGTTTGTCTTTATCTGTTCCGGCAGGGTTTATAAAATACAAGCCTTTGGATTCTGTGATAGCAGCGCTTCCGCTTGCTTTCAGGTCATTGGGGCGGGCAATGTAATTGATATAGATGGTATACTTTTCTTTTGCTGAATACATCTTATCCAGTTTAATAAAAAGTTGTGCGCTGTCGTAAGTATATTTTAAAGCGGTGGTAATGTTCCCTTTTGCAATGGCTATTTCTTTAATATCCATACCTTTTGCATCCAGGATTAAAGTGTCTGTTGCATAAAAATGGGGTTGCAGGGTAAGCCATTCTTGTCCATACATCCAGGCCTTGGAGTAATCAAACTTTACTTCCAGTTTTGTGTGTACCAATTCATTTGTTTTTGGATAACTGCTTCGGTACTGGCTTTGAACTGCACCAGATTCCTCTTTTTCTGGCTGAGCTATCGAGGTACTGACAATAAAGAAAGAAATAATAAAAACAACAATACACTTCATAAAATGATTTTTGTAAGCTGTAAAAATAACTTACCAGCTGTTAACGCAAAACGAATTTTTAATAATTGACAAATGATGAGGATAATAATAAGTATTTTTGTCAGCAAAGCATTACCAGGCATGAAGCATCTACAACAGTTTCTTTTTTTTAGTTGTCTCTTTATTTCACTCAGCATTCAGGCGCAGCAAAATCATTTTATTTACATCCAGGCAGACAATAAGCAGCCTTTTTATGTAAAGCTTGATAAAAAGATTTTTAGTTCTTCTGTTTCCGGCTACCTCATACTCTCCAAATTAAAAACGGGCGTGTATGATTTACTGGTTGGTTTTCCTCAAAATGAATGGCCCGAACAATCCATTCAATGTAAAATAGAGGATACCGATCTTGGTTATCTGTTGAAGAATTTTGGTGATAACGGCTGGGGGCTTTTTAATCTCCAGTCACTAAATATTGTAATGTCGGCAGATAAGAAAATAAATAAAAAGCCTGACACTGTCGCCGATGTTAAAGGAGATGCGTTTTCAAATATGCTTTCTGAAGTGGTAAACGACCCCACTATAAAACAAAAGGAGCCTGTAAAAGAAGATGTAAAAAAAACGGTGATTGAACAGGGTAAAACATCTATGGTGACACCCGAATCTGTAACCGAAAAGATGAGCGTAGCTGTAAAGACAGACTCCGTAAAAGAAGAAAGTAAAAAGGCAAACGAGTCTTTGCTGAAAACACTACCTGTAACCAGTATTGAACCTGTAAAAGATAAAATAGCTAAACCCGTGAAAGATGAGGAAAAGAAAGCAGCGGCAGAGCAGTTGTTGGTTTCACAGTCCGCAAGTCCTGTTTCCGGGGCTGCAAAAGATAAGGCGGCTGAATTTTCAACAGATGATTCAAAGAAGGCAAAGACAGAGCAACCCAAATTAGACCCCGCCAGTACAGCATTAGAAAATAATAAACAGGCTGAACAATCCATACCGGCAACAAAAATAGCAGCACCCGTAGAAAACATACACACCATTGTAAAAAAAATGAGTAGTAAAACAAGTCTCGGTATAGAGGGTATCTATATTGATTCTGCCGACGGACAAAGAGATACTATCAGCGTTTTTATTGCAGCAGAAAAAACGAGTGCCGATACTATGGCGGCAAAAAAAGTCCCGGAAGAAAAAGTTACTGAAGTGGTTAAACCAGTTGTTGTTAAAGAGGAGCCTGGAGTAAAAGAAGAAAAAAAGCAAGCCGACAAATTTATTGACATCACGGTTCCAGCGACAATAGAACCGGCGAAAGAGAATAAGACTGATAGTGCCATACAAAGCACAGGCAAAGTATCCGTCATCAATTCTGATTGTAAGGCTCAGGCTTCGGAGGAGGACTTTTTAAAGCTAAGAAAAAAAATGGCGGGTGCTAATAATGAAGAAATGATGATTAACATAGCAAAAAAGGCATTTAAGTCAAGGTGTTTTCTTACAGAGCAGATAAAAAATTTAGCTACCTTATTTTTAAAAGATGAGAAGAGATATGGATTTTTTGATGCGGCTTATCCTTTTGTATCTGATGCTCAAAACTTCTCCATACTTCAAAGCCAGTTAACCGATGGCTATTATATTAACCGCTTTAAAGTAATGATCAGGCATTAAATACTATCGTTCAAATCCATATCAATGGCTCGTTATTTTATAGAAGTTGCCTATAAGGGTACAGCTTACTCCGGTTTTCAAATACAGCAAAATGCCAATTCTGTGCAAGCCGAAATTGAAAAAGCGTTGAAGATATTTTTCAAAGCGCAATTAACTTTAACCTGCTCCTCACGTACAGATGCCGGCGTGCATGCGCTCAGTAATTATTTTCATTTTGATTGTGACAATCTTCCCCACCACCAGCGTTTAAATGAAGTGGTATATAACATAAATGCAATTTTGCCTGATGATATTGTAATTAGGCGAATATTTCCCGTGGGGATAAAAGCGCATAGCCGCTTTGATGCACTCAGCAGAACGTATCGGTATGCGGTATATCAAACCAAAGACCCCTTTGTTGCCGACAGGGCGTATTACTATCCTTATACATTAGATATAGAAAAATTGCAGGAAGCTGCCACCGTGTTAACTGAGTACACTGATTTTAGTTCGTTTTCAAAAAGAAATACACAAGTAAAATCTTTTACCTGCAATATTTTTCAAAGTGAATGGACTGCCGAAGGTAATTTGAAAGTGTATAAGGTGGAAGCCAATCGCTTTTTAAGAGGAATGGTTCGTGGCCTGGTGGGTACAATGTTGAAAGTGGGCACCGGAAAAATTTCAATGGCAGACTTCCGTTCCATAATTGAAAGTAAAGATTGCACCAAAGCAGATTTTTCAACACCGCCTCAGGGACTTTTTCTTTTGCAGGTAAAGTATCCGATATCATTGGTTGAAAATTTATAGGGCGCCCGGGCGGGCTGTTCGCAGTACTCCGCAGCGCCGGTATAATCAGTGTAGCTTCGCCAAATTGGCTTTCACCGGCGCTTTACGGGGTACTTGCTTCCATCCCTGGCGCAGCGGTTCGTGCAGTCCTCGTTTTTTTACTGAAATGGAACAGGTGGTTCGGCTTGTATTTCGTTAGTATAGTAGCTTTAGATAAGCACGGATAAAAATACTTCAATTTATTTTTTGGACAAGCATGCAGTACTAAATACGCCGTGGTATTGATTTTTATGAGTTTGCCGCCCCAGCAATGTTTTTTAGTTGCATTTATTTCTTCAAAAAAGTTTGCTGGTAAATCATATGCCACTATCTTTGCCGTCCGCAAGTAAAAAAAGCGCAAAAGTTCTATAAAAAGCTGTTCATTTCTACTATAAAATCTCAATAAATATTATCGGGATTATTTGTAAAAAAAGTTGGCTGATAATGTAAAACATTATACCTTTGCACTCCGAATAAAAAACGGGAAAGTTCATTAAAATATTTTTCTTAATTTGTTCATTATCAATTGGTTAAAGCTAAAGTTTTTTCAAAATAATAGTAATTAAATTAGGCTAATAAAAATAGGATAGTTACTTTTGCAGCCCGCTTGAAAGAGTGGGAATAAAAAGGTAGTTATAAAAGTTCTTTGAAAGATTGGAAACAACAGCGCAGACGAAGCCTTTAGTGGTGGAGTCACAAACAGTAAAACGTAGCAAATAATATTAATTAGATTTGACAAGGTTTT
>JANYFI010000194.1 GCA_025362765.1 Ferruginibacter sp.
ATGTTATCCAACAAATTATCCAGCTCATCCGGCAATGTTTCATTTAACACCTCTTTTAATCTTTTGGCAATGGTCGGAGATTTCCCATTGGTACTGATGGCCATTTTAAGGTTGCCTTTTTGCACAACTGAACCAAGATAAAAATCACACAAATCAGGTTTATCAGCCACGTTTATTAAAATACCTTTAACCTTCGCATCCGCTGCCACCAGCCCGCTCACTACCGGATCATTGATAGCCGCAATGGCAATATCAATATTATCAAAATCAGTTATTTGGTACGCCTTTTCAACCAACGCTACAGCAGGGTACTTTTTTACAAGTTCCTTTATTTCGCCACTTATTTCAGTAGCCACTAAAGTAACATTGGCTGCAGGTGAATTAACAAGCACTGCCTGTAATTTCTCCAGACCCACATAGCCTCCGCCCACTATCAGTAAGCGCAGTTGCTTCAATTTTAAAAAAACGGGAAAAAGTTCGTTCTTTTCTGGTAACACATTATTCGCCATCGCCTGCAAATATAGGCACATCCCTACTAATTTAGTGGACTATTAAAAAAATATTTTTTGCCCCCGGAATACCGACACCTATTTTATTAATATATTATCTGAAAGAAGGGAAGATCAAGCACTGGTAAAACCCGTGGTAGTTTCAATGATACTTATTGTATTGCCGGTTTGTAAATAGCCAGTTTGTTTATACAGCATATTCTGGCCGAAATAGATTTTATTATTTTTCATTCGATATACACTAAGTGTTTTTAAAGGTTCTTTGCCCTTTTCTGCCGTCTGTTGATTGATGGTTGGCATTACGCAACGGGCACATAGCTTTACACCAAACAAATCGATTTCATTGATGCTTATATTCTTCATCGTGTCTTCTGCATAAGGTTCTCCCCCGGTAAAAACAATATTGGGTCTGAAACGCTCCATAGGCAATGGTTGATGTAAACGTCCATTCAAATCGTTCAGGGATGCCTGCCCGATCATCAATAAGGGATAGCCATCAGAAAAACTGGTAATTTCTTTGCTATGGGCATAGCGTTCATCCACCAGCCGCTTCTCTTCTTCCGGCATATATACCAGCCTGCAAGGCATTTTTAATTTTTGGCTAAACCACTCATTCGCAAAATGGCTTACAGGCTGAGCAGCACAACTATCGTCCCACACCTGCACCTGTACAGTTTCTCCTGAAACTTCAGGATGGAGCGCAACAGTAATTTTATCAGTGGGATTATTCTTGTCGAAAATAACCAGATCACCTCCCGCAATGGCCGTTTGAAGCAAACACATATCCGGATGCTCCCGCTGGGTTAAAAATTGATTATTTAAATCCACCACCATCCACCTGCGGTCATATTGTAAACCCCGGTCCGTTAACTGCGCTGCCGCCACTTCAATACCGCCAAGTGATTTAACCGGGTAAATAAATAATTGACTGATGGTATACATAATTCAAAGATGGGATTTTATTTTCTTTCGATAACAGTAACTCACTTTGTATATTTCACTATTATTTTCCCAGATTGTAATGTTATTCTTGGGACTCAGGTTCCTATAGCCTTGGAACATCGAACAAGTCTCGATCACCATATTATATGAAAGTAAGGCTTCTTTGTCACCTTGTCTGAGTAATATCTAAAACAAGAACCATCATCGCCAAAGTCGATTTTTTTAAAAAAAGCCAAAATATCAATTGGAATATACCATCAAAAGAAGTAAACAGCTCATTAAAATTATGTGTTAGCGGGATTTCTTTTTTTGAGAATTGAGATTGAGCTTTAAACATAGTTCAAAATTCTTCCTTGGAATGAACAACAAAGATCTCGCCCTACAATTAAACTCATAATTTCCCTTTAAGCCTTTATCAATAATTTTTTCTAATGCATAAGCATACGAATTGTAATAATACTCCCATGTTGCTGAGAAATTATTATTGTCTAAAACAAATAACTTGATTGCTTCGTCATTTTCAAAATCAAAATTTTTAAAGCGCATGGGATATTATCTTTTGAACTTATGAGCCCTGTACTGGCATAGTAAACCAGTCACGTATCATAGATAAAATAAATCATCTTCCCTAACACTTCCCCTATTTACAATAAGTTGCATCCATATAAAACAAAAAATCCGCACCAAACAGGCGCGGATTTTTTTAAATAATTCTTATTGTAAAACTTAATTTTTTTGCACATACTTCCGGTAAGAAAAATCGCCAAAATTTTCCTTGTCTTTCCGTTCCTGTTTAAAGGCCGCAAACAATATATCCAACTCCGCCAAAATCTCTGCTTCATCCAGGCTCTCCTTGTGTAACGTGTTCAGGCGTTCGCCTTCGTTGTCACCGCCAATGTGCAGGTTATACCGGCCCGCTCCTGTACCTACAAAACCAATTTCGGCGGCGTAGGATCTGCCACATCCATTGGGGCAGCCAGTCATCCGCATAATGATGCCTTCGTTTTGCAACTGGTATTTTTCCACCAGGGGTTCAATTTTAGCTATCAGCCCAGGGAAGTAGCGCTGTGCTTCGGCCAATGCCAGCGGACAGGTGGGCAATGCCACACAGGCAATCGCATTTTTACGCAAATGGCTGGCGGCTTCGGTGTGTTCAATAATTTTAAACCGCTCCAGTATTGCGTTCACAGCGGCTTTGTCTGCATCAGCTACATCACAGATAATCATGTTTTGGCTGGAGGTAAACCGGAAATTTACTTTACCTGTTTTAGCCACTTCCAGCAGGGCCGTTTTAAGCGCCAGCTTTTCATCATCCAGCACGCAGCCATTTTCTACAAACAACGTATAAAACCAAACTCCCTGTGCGTTTTGCAGCCATCCATAACGGTCGGCCCTTTGCGTAAACACATATGGCCTCGCCGGTTCCAGTTTAAAGCCGCAACGCTTTTCCACCTCTGCACGGTATTCATCCACGCCCAACCTGTCGAGTGTATATTTTATTCTCGCCAGCTTTCTGTCGCTGCGGTTACCAAAATCGCGTTGTACGGTAATGATTTCATAAATGGCCTTCATTACTTTTTCTTCCGTATCTACAAAACCAATTGTAGTGCCCAGCCTTGCATAGGTGGTGGCATTGCCATGGGTAGTTGACATGCCGCCGCCAATGGCGATATTAAAACCCTTTAATTCATCGTTTTCTATAATGGCCACCAAGCCGAGATCGTTGGTAAAAATATCTACATCATTGTTTGGCGGAATGGCGATGCCGATTTTAAATTTCCGGGGTAAATACCTGTCCTGGTACAAGGGATCTTCTTCCTCCGTTTTATCCGCAATCTTTTCCTCGTCCAGCCATATTTCGTAATAGGCTTTTGTTTTAGGCAATAAAAACTGGCTGATTTTATCTGCGTAAGCAAACACTTGCGCATGTATAGGGGATTCGCCCGGATGAGAAGTACAGGTTACATTCCTGTTTATATCGCCACAAGTAGCGATAGAGTTGAGGCCCGCTTCATTAAAGGATTGTATGGTAGGCCTTATTTTCGATTTAATCATGCCATGCAACTGCAGGGTTTGCCGCGTGGTGATTTTTATTACGCCCGTAGTATTTGCCCCGGCAACTTCATGTACCGCAATCCATTTTTTACCCCTAATAAATCCACCGGCCAATCGCAGGCGAATCATAAAAGTGTACAGGCGCTCCAGCTTTTTTTCCGCACGCTCTTCCCGCCTGTCCCGGTCATCCTGCTGGTACATGCCATGAAATTTTATCAGCGCCGTATCATCTTCACGAATGGCCCCGGTAAGTTCATCCAGTAAACTTTCTGGTATTGAACCCCGCAAACCATCACTGGCCGTTTTAATTCTTTCTATTCCGGATAAATTATTTTTATCTGACATGGTTATTTTTTTAGACCTTCTAAACTGATTTCTTTAACTACTTTTTGTCCGAACTATTATTTCATGGAAACATTGTTGCGACTTGTCCGCCGTGGCGGATCGCCCTCTTGTACAACATACCTTTTTGCAACGACTTCAAATTTGGGTGTCTGCATATTCTGTAGGAACAGGCCTGATTATCAATACACATCCTTCTCATAACGACCTTCTTCTTCCATTAATTCCAAATACTGCTTCGCTTCTTCCAATGATTTATTTCCTTGTTGCTGAATAATCTCCAGCAAAGCCTTCTCCACATCCACGCTCATCGGATCTTTGGTACCGCAGATAAAAAAAGAGGCGCCACTGTTAATCCATTCGTATACTTCAGCTGCATGCTGCAGCATTTTATGTTGCACGTACAATTTAAAATGCTGGTCTCTTGAAAAAGCCACATTCACTTTCGTAAGTACACCCGTTTGTTGCCAGTTCTGAATTTCCGTTTGATATAAAAAGTCGCTTCCAAAATGCTGATCGCCAAAAAACAACCAGTTTTTTCCGGTAGCGCCGGTGGCATCCCTTTCTGATAAAAATGACCGGAAAGCCGCCATGCCAGTACCTGGCCCCACCATAATCATATCCTTGTCATCCGCAGGCATGCGGAATCTTTTATTGGTTTGTATAAAAAATTTCTGTTGCGCATTCAATTCCAACTCACCCAAAAAAGAAGAACACAAGCCATACCTTTTTTCATCATTGATGGTATACACATCCTTCACTGCAAGAATATGTACTTCGCCTTCATGGGTTGAAGGTGAAGACGCAATCGTGTACAACCTTGGAGAAATAGCATTCATCTTTCCAACAATCGTTTCAAACTGGGCCGCATCTTTTACCGGGTAAATTTTTAGTAAATCGAGCAGGTCCATTTTGGTTGCAGGAATATCTTCGCCAGTAATTTCAGCATATTGTTTTACCAAACGTTCCGTTAGGTAAATAATGTTGATCTTATATTTCAACAAGTCATACATGCTGACTTCTTCATTTTTAAACACTACTTTTTTTGCCGCATCTACCTTTGTAATCGCAATAATTTCTTGTACCATTGCCGTCGGATTTTCTGGAACAATTCCTACAGAATCTCCGCACTGGTATTGTACGCCTTCAGCAGCTATTTCAATATGCCAGGTTTCTTTATTAGAACCGCGGTCGTTTAAATTCACCTTAGTCAGCACCGTGCCGGTGTAAATTTGTTTCCCTG
Source organism: Ferruginibacter sp. (assembly GCA_025362765.1). Classification (GTDB taxonomy): domain Bacteria; phylum Bacteroidota; class Bacteroidia; order Chitinophagales; family Chitinophagaceae; genus Ferruginibacter. The sequence continues at coordinate 5,092 of JANYFI010000194.1, forward strand.
TTTTTTTTGCACCAACAGCGGCCGGTATTGCAGCCGGGGCTGGTTTTGTTGAAGTGGACAAACTTTTCAATACATTGCTGAACCAGTCATTGGCTTCATCTTCATATTCTAAATCACATTTTTGCAAAGGCACAATGCGATTGCCTCCCAGCTTATTGAATTGCTCATCTACCTCTTCTCCGGTTTTGCAAAACAAAGGATAAGAAGTATCGCCCAAAGCCAATACGCCGTACTTTAATTTATCTAACCGAAATCCATTTTGATGAATGTGGTCGTAAAATTTCTTTGCGGCAATGGGT
>JANYFI010000238.1 GCA_025362765.1 Ferruginibacter sp.
AAGACAGGGAAAATGAAGGCGATTTTATTACCGCCGCTCAAAACGTGACACCCGAAATTATTAATTTTATGAGCACTTACGGGCGTGGGCTTATTTGTGCTCCATTATCTGAAGAACGTTGTGATGCGCTTAATCTGCAGGCAATGGTGAGTGATAACACTTCGCTTCATTCAACGCCCTTTACCGTAAGTATTGATTTGCTGGGTAATGGCTGCACCACAGGCATCTCTGCGCACGACAGGGCTAAAACAGTGCAGGCATTGATTGATCCGGAAACAAAACCGCAGGATCTTGGCCGGCCAGGGCATATTTTTCCATTGCGGGCAAGAAAAGGAGGTGTATTAAGAAGATCAGGCCATACTGAAGCCACCATTGACCTGGCACGGCTGGCTGGTTTTGATGCTGCCGGCGTATTGGTGGAAATAATGAATGAAGATGGTACTATGGCAAGGCTGCCGCAGCTAAAAGAAATCGCCAAAAAATTTGACCTGAAAGTAGTGTCTATAAAAGACCTGATAGCTTACCGCCTCAGTAAAGAGTCGTTGATACAGGAAGAAGAAAGAGTACAGATGCCTACCAAATATGGGATGTTTGAATTAATAGCTTTTAAACAAATAAACACCGGCGATATTCACCTGGCGATAAAGAAAGGCGACTGGGAAAAAGATGAACCGGTAATGGTAAGGGTACACAGCAGTTGCATGACTGGAGATATTTTGGGGTCACTTCGCTGCGATTGTGGCGACCAGTTGCATAAGGCGTTAAAAATGATAGAAGAGGCAGGCAAAGGCCTCGTATTATACATGAACCAGGAGGGGAGGGGAATTGGGTTGCTGAATAAATTAAAAGCCTATAAGTTACAGGAACAAGGGCTGGATACGGTAGAGGCTAATCTGCAACTAGGGTTTGCCATGGATGAAAGGGACTATGGAGTAGGTGCACAAATTTTAAGGCATCTGGGCATCAGCAAAATGAAACTGATGAGCAACAATCCCCGTAAACGTGCTGGCTTGCTGGGATATGGGCTGCAGGTAGTGGAAACGATTGCCATAGAAATTAAGCCCAATAAACACAACGAAAAATACCTTGCTACCAAGCGAGATAAGATGGGGCATAATATTATGAATGAGCAATAAAGCCGGATAGCTGATTTATTCATGTTTGATATCTGATTTTTGGATGTCTGATGTCTTTAGATTTGAAGAGTATTCATTTTAAATTTCAGCTTTAATATTTTGACAAAAAGGTGAAAGTGGTTGGCAGAATCCGCTAGAAGATAAATAAAGAAAAGGGTTTCAATCGAAAAATCGAAACCCTTTTTAATTGGGTTGATAAAAAGCCTTCGAATAAGTGAAGAATATTCACAGGTTGAGATAAATCAGCCATCAAAATTTAATTTACCTGGCCGTTATTCCCCAACACTTTTCTTTTTCTTTTAGGATCAAATAATTCTGATAAATTATCAAAATCTTTCCGGTAAGAAAGGTTCACCCCGGTTTTATTTCGCTGCCCGATAAAATCGTAGTTGGTTCGGTTAAAAGCTACCACTCGGATACTTCTATCTTTATTAATAATAAACTCAGCGGTTACATCCGGCGTTACAAGTAAATTGGTATTGCGGGTATAATTGATGGCATACGGGTTATTGTAATCCACATTTACACCGGCAGATATAATGAGCCTTCCCTGCAATAACGTAAAAATTAAACCACTCTTAGCGGCGGCCTGTAACTGGGCTACATTGGCCTGAAGGTCAGTCGCCGAAGTACCACCATAACTGGTATTTAAATCAAAGTACAGCGAAGTATTTTTAAGGTATTTCTGTAAAAATTTATTAAAATATCCTGATAGGGCACTCGATACCATACCGCCGATGGTACTCGACAAAATGTTAGCGCCGCTGTTAGCAGTAATGAAGCCTTGCTGGCTGCCGACAAAGGAGTTAAACAACAGTAAGGAGGTTACCTGTTTGTTCAGTTCGTTTTTATCTTCTTTATATTGCTGCAGGGTTTTAGTAATAAAAAAGTCATTGGCCAGCGCACTGCCTGGTGGTAACTGAAATTCAAAATCTATCGACGGTTTCAGCAGGCTTTCCGTAAGGTGCGCCAAAACCCTTACATTGCTTTTTTGCTGAAAAGCAGTGTTGTTAGTTTTTCCTGAACTGTTACTGCTGGTATTAATATTACTGCTGATGCTGCTGAAATCAACATTAGTAGCAAGGTATTCCGCAATAATATCTATTTGTGCATTTAAAGGATCTCCACTCCAGATAACACTTCCGGTGTTTACGGTAAAATATTTTTTTAGGTAAGTCTGAAAATTAAATGTGTAGTCACCCTTTGTAATATCATATCTTCCATTGATGGTTAACGGTTCTTTATTGCCTACGCGTATTTTTAATAAGCCGTTGCCTTCTCCCTTAATAATATCTCCCGTAGACTCATCCAGTATGATATCAATTTTGCAGGATGGGTTTGCAGTAAGCGCCATGTTAACCACAATATTGCTGGATAATCTCCCCTTGTAAGCATTGGCCATTTCGGTACCAAACTGTATAAAATCGATATAGTCTATCACGCCACTTTCCACACTGGCACCATTGGATAAATAGATATGGCTGCTGTCGGTTCGGGATGGCTCACCACTGATATCCATCGTAATGTCATCGGCACTGCCATTGAGTACCAGGGTAGCTTTGCCAATTACTTTGCCATAAAAAACACTGTTATCTTTTTTAGTAGTATTGAGCACGAGCAATTTTTTAGTATCCATTTTTACATTGTCAAAGCCTACCTGGTCAAAAAAGTGATGGTACATTTTTCCACTTAACGTGGCGGTGTTGTTCAAGGTATCCGTTAAATTCACGGTGCCAAAATCAATTTCATCCCGATTGAAAATAATAGTTTCATTTTTAAAAGTGTATTTACATTCGGTATAAATAACCCTGAGCGATCCTTCCGTAATATTGGCAGAGCCGGTAACAACCAGGTGCTTTGAATTACCGGTAATTTTTAAATTACTGGTATTGGCAGTACCCTTTATTTCGCTGAAAATTCCAGAGAGATAATTGTTTAAAATCTTCAGGTCTAATTTTTCAGAAATGATAGAAATATCGGCCTGGTTGCCTGTTGAGTCTTTTGTATTGTAACTGCCGTCGATGCGAAAATGGTTGTTGGTATCTTCAGCAGCGGTGTTAAATTTTAATATGCCGGCAGCAGTTGCGTAAGTAGCATGGGCATCTATTAC
>JANYFI010000263.1 GCA_025362765.1 Ferruginibacter sp.
TTAATACACGAATTACACGATTTTTTTTGCTGAGGGATGAATGCTTCTGCGAATTTGCAGGATATGCCTTTTAAGTCCCTTTAGGAATTTGGGATTACCTCATTCCGAAATATTCTGCTATTGGGCCCAATGCCAGTGCAGGAAAAAATGATAGCGCGGCAATGATAAATATCACTGCAAAGATCATGATCGCAAAAGTGGAGGTATCTGTTTTTAGCGTACCTGCACTTTCCGGCACATATTTCTTTTTAGCTAAAATACCTGCAATTGCCACCGGCCCTATGATAGGTAAAAAGCGTCCCAATATCATTACGATACCACAGGCAATATTCCAGAATGGCGTATTATCACCCAACCCTTCAAAGCCGCTACCATTGTTGGCGGATGAGGAAGTGAATTCGTAGAGCATTTCACCAAAGCCATGACTGCCGGGGTTGTTTAACCAGGCGGCGTATGCTTCCGGATTGTGTGCATACAAATGTGAGGCGATGGCCGTACCTACCAATATCAGGAACGGATGTAGTAATGCTATGATGGCCGCTATTTTCATCTCTTTGGCTTCTATTTTTTTACCAAGAAACTCCGGTGTACGCCCTACCATTAATCCGCTGATGAAAACGGCGATGATCATGAAAATATAGAAATTTAAAAAGCCTACGCCAACCCCGCCATAAAAGGAATTGATCATCATGCCCAGCATGGCGAACATACCGGTAAGAGGTGTAAAGCTATCGTGCATGGCATTGACGGAACCGTTGGAAGTTACTGTTGTTGTAATACCCCAATACGCAGAAGCGGCCGGCCCAAAGCGTACTTCCTTGCCTTCCATACTGCCCAGGTTTTGTACCAGCCCCATTTTATGAATGGCGTTGCTGCCTTTCATTTCCTGGTAGACGGATGGAATGACAAGTAATAAAAAGCCGATCGTCATTACTCCAAAAACCATCAGGGCAAACTTCTTTCTTTTCAAGATATAACCCAATGCAAAGATCATTGCGATGGGGATGAGGATGATGCAAACATTCTCTATCATGTTGGTGAAATAGTTGGGATTTTCCATCGGGTGAGCACTGTTCACACCAAAATAACCACCACCGTTGGTACCTATTTGTTTAATGGCAATCATAGCTGCAGCAGGCCCTCTTGATACATTTACTGTATCACCCTGCATGGAAATAAACTGGTCTTTACCCTGGAAGGTCATGGGGGTGCCATTGAACAACAAAATGATGGCTACCACAATTGAAATGGGCAATAAGATCCTGGTGCATGATTTTACAAAGTATACATAAAAGTTACCCAGTTTATCAGCGTTCTTTTCCTTCATGGCTTTAAATACTACCGCACATGCCGCCATGCCTGCGCCGGCGCTTACAAACTGAAAAAACATCAGCAATAACTGACCGAGGTAGGATACGCCGCTTTCTCCTGAATAGTGTTGCAGGTTAGTGTTGGAAACAAAACTGATGGTAGTGTTAAAAGCAAGGTCAGCACTCATAGATGGATTGCCATCGGGGTTAAGTGGCAGCCAGCTCATGTTCATTAAAACCAGCATGGATAATAAAAACCACACCAGGTTAATTACCAGTAAAGCAACGAGGTTTTGCTGCCAGGTCATTTCTTTTTCTGGTTTGACGCCACCCATTTTGTAAAACATTTTGTCTAACGGGTTTATGAGAGGATCAAACCATGTTTTATCACCGCTATATACTTTTCCCATATACCGGCCCAATGGAATGGCCAGCAAAATGGTGATAATAAACATGACGAATACGCCAATAATTTCTGTGTTCATAATAATGTGAATTGTGAATGGTCAATGGTAAAGGGCTAATTTCGAATAGCCCGTTTCATTCTCCTTTTGAATGTTCTTTTTTAAAATTTTTCTGGCTTTATCAATACATAACAGATGTAACAAAATACCAGGATAGATAAAATGAAAAGTAATAGCATGGTGTAAAATTTTATGCCTGATGCGGTGATCAGATTTTGTCAAAAAAATCGATTGCTTTAAAAAAAAGGGCAAACGCTGCAATGCCTGCCACAACCAGAATAATAGTGAGTAACATGAATTAGTATTTAAAAAATTTATAAATAATGCCCGTTAGTATAAAAAATGCGTAGACTATGGCGAACAGGTGAAAAGGCTTTATTTTGTTTTTAAAGCGTTTAAGATCGTGTAGCATAAAGGTTGATTTTGTTTGCAATATGCCAAACAATATGCCTTGATCAGGGTAAGCGGGAAATAATTGTTGCAATGCAATACAGTAAAGGGTTTCAGAAAATTACATCAGAAAACAGGTATTTAAATAAATAAAAAACCCTTCCGTTTTGGAAGGGTGCTTTATCAAAAAGGAAGGGGTTTATATGTGTCCTATCCGTTTCAGCGGAATGTTCATTACCGGTGAAACCACCAGCGGAATGCGTTCAATTGCGGTATCTCCCATTTCCAGTCCGAATGCTTTTTTATCAGACTGGCCAAGATTGAGAATGGCGAAATAGGAGTTCAGAATAAAGCTGTCTTTAACAGAAAACTCATTTTCAATGGAAAGAAATTTCTGTATCAGCACGTACCGTACATCTGCTGAAATATTGTGTTTGTTTAATAATGGCGCCTCGGCCACATAATCAATTTCCAGTTCATGGTGTTCCACCATTTCCTGCATTACTTTTTTCAGGAAGAGATTGATTCTTGGCTGAATGCGGAAACCCAGCCGGAATTCCACGCGGATGATTTTATCGTGTTCAATTTCTTCCACTGAGTATTCCATGGTGTACGGTTCATCCGTCCGGTCGATATGTACAAACCAGTAAACATCGGCCCGCTTCGGTCTCTTGCTGAAAATAGATTCTAAAATTCTTTTTTCAATACTCTTATGGCTGTTGGCTTTTGTAAGGTATACAAGATGGGTAGCGTATTTTGGTTCGTTTAAATTACCACTCAGGTTGTGCAGCGCCTCTACAAAAGGCTGGATGGTTTCAAAATGTAAAAAACGATTGGTGATTTTTCTTGCCTTGTACCAGATATACATGATGAATACCAGCATAATTTCAAAGATCAGGAACATCCACCGCTGTTTTATCTTGGCCACGTTGGCTATAAAGAAAGAAACTTCTACCGCTAAAAATATCGTGAGGATAATCATGATAATTGGCGCAGCCCATTTTTTTATAAACTTCATGTAATAAAACATCAGTAAGGTCGTCATCAGCATGGCAATGGTGATAGAGAAACCGTAGGCCGCTTCCATGGCGGCGGATTCTTTAAAGTACAACATCATTACCACGCAGCCAATCCACAAAATCCAGTTGATACTTGGGATATAAATTTGTCCCCTTACATTGGTCGGAAATTTAATGGTGATGCGTGGCCAGAAATTCATGTTCACGGCTTCACTGATTAATGTAAAAGAACCACTGATCAGGGCCTGGCTGGCAATAATGGTCGCCATCGTGGCTATAATAATAGCCGGTAATAAGAATATATGTGGCACAATGGCATAAAAAGGATTAATACCATCCAGCGTTGTTTTGCCACTTTTTAACAACCAGGCGGCCTGGCCAAAATAATTGGCCACCAATGCGATTTTGACGAATATCCAGCTAACCTGTATATTCTTTCTGCCGCAATGCCCCAAATCGCTGTACAAAGCTTCTGCCCCCGTAGTGCATAAAAAAACAGACCCGAGTAACCAAAATCCTTTGGGATAATGGCTTAGTAAATCGTATGCGTAATAAGGGTTAAAGGCAGAGAGTATATGCGGGTAATAAGTTATTTGAACAATGCCTAACACCATGATCATTGAAAACCAGATAAGCATGATGGGGCCGAAAGAACTGCCGATTACCTTGGTGCCGAATTGCTGAAAGAAAAACAATAAGGAAATTATGCCTACGATGATACCAATGGTCAATGCATTTCCAGGCACAATGATATTTTCCAAACCATGTACACCGTTTAGACCTTCAATTGCTGAAGAAACGGATATTGGCGGTGTGATGATACCATCTGCTAATAAGGTAGCGGCACCTAAGGCGGCGGGAAAATATAACCAGTGGCGGTATCGCCAAACAATGGCGTACAGGGAGAAAATACCGCCCTCGCCTTTATTGTCGGCCTGCAGTGTGAGCAGGATATATTTAAAGGTAGTTTGCAGGGTTAAGGTCCAGAATACGCACGAAATACCACCATAAACCAATTGATCTGATATCACTCTTTTTCCAATAATGGCCGAAAAAACATACAAGGGTGAAGTGCCAATGTCTCCAAAAATAATTCCAAGGGTAATCAATAGGCCGGCGCCGGTAACTTTTTTTAAGTTAGGATGCATAAGAAAATTTTGATAAAAAAATTAGGTAACAACAGCTTACAAACAACCGTTGTAAAAGCAGGTTACAATAGCTCATTGCTAAAGGAAGATCATTTTATTTGTACGGTATTTATAATTGGACAAAATCAGTAAACCTTTTGATAGCAGTAAGTTCGGCGAAACTATTTAATTAAATTCATCGCCAAATTCATTGCAAAAAAAATAATAAAAAACCCTCCGTTTTGGGAGGGTGATTTTCATTTTGAAATGGTTTAAAAGATTTTATACTCCTCAATTTTTCTATAGAGGGTGGTGAGGCCAATGTTTAAAAGCCTTGCCGCCTCTGTTTTATTCCCTTTGGTATGATTGAGTACCCGCTGTATATGCAGCTTTTCAACACTCGATAATTCAAAGGCCGACATGCCGCTTTGCTGGCTTGTATCATTGATTTGCAGTTCTGCCGGTAAAGTATCAGTAGTCAACTGGTTACCTTCTGTTAATATCACCGCCCGCTCAATTACATTTTTTAATTCGCGGATGTTCCCCTTCCATTGGTGATTTTGCAGATGGCTGCTAAAATCTTTACTTATTTCATTAATGTGCTTATTGCTTTTTTGGGCATAAATTTTCAGGAAACTGGCAGCCAGTTCGGGGATATCTTTTTTTCTTTCACGTAAGGCCGGTAGCGTTATCGTAAAAACATTTATCCTGTAAAATAAATCTTCTCTAAACCTGCCTGTTTTTACTTCTTCCTGTAAATCACGGTTAGTAGCGGCGATTAGCCTGATATCTACTTTGGTAGCTTTTGTATCTCCCACTTTTATGAATTCGCCGGCTTCAAGTACCCGTAACAATTTTGCCTGCAGATCAATGTGCATCTCTCCGATTTCATCTAAAAAAAGAGTGCCCGTGTGTGCTTCTTCAATCAGTCCTTTTTTATCTTTCAGCGCACCCGTAAATGCGCCGGCTTTGTGGCCGAATATTTCACTTTCCAGCAACTCCTTGCTAAAAGCACTGCAATTGAGTGCCATAAAGGGTTTTCCGGCACGCAGGCTACCAGCATGGATGGCCTGTGCAAATACTTCTTTTCCTGTTCCCGTTTCACCAAGCAGCAATACGCTGGCGTTGGTAGGCGCCACCTTTTTAGCGAAGGTAATGGCTTCCAGTATCAGTGGTGAGGAACCTAAAATGCTATCAAAAGAATGTTTTTTACCTATCTGCTGTTCAAGCTTTTCTATGCGTTTTTGCAATTGTACTTTTTCGAGTGCCCTGGTAATGAGCGGAATTATTTTGTCGTTGTCATTCCCTTTGGTAAGATAATCAAACGCGCCATTTTTAATGGCCTGCACACCATCAGAAATATTTCCGTAAGCTGTTAGCAAAATAATTTCTACCTGCGGGTATAAGTTTTTAATTTCTTTTATGAGGTCAACACCATTGCCATCAGGCAATTTAACATCGCATAAAATTACATCTACGCTTACCTGTTCCAGTTTTTTTAATGCGGCTTTACACGTAGCGGCTTCCAGTACTTCAAATCCTTCCAGCCCAATGATCCGGGCCATCAGTGTTCTTAATTTTTCTTCATCGTCAATAATCAGAATTTTGTTCA
>JANYFI010000309.1 GCA_025362765.1 Ferruginibacter sp.
ATGTGCTATAATATATAAAATTTTTATTTCTTAATTTTTTGTGTAACATTGTTGTAAATATAATTAATTTTTTTTATAAAAGTTATTTTTGAGAGTAAAAAGAAGAATTCAATTTGCCAAGTACTGAAAGGATAATTTCTGTTCCGTCAACTTATACCCTGAAATTAAGTTCCGGCAAACTTGCATTAAACTAAACCTAAGCGGTTAACAAAACATTAATACATTTAAAGCGGCTGATAACCAATTTACATTTTCAAACCCTGCTAATGGCGCTGAAAGATGTAACAAGGAACAATAGCTTTTCAGGAACAAATACGGCAATTAACGATCCTTCACTGCAACGTTTTTTTTGCTGGATGTAAGGTTTGTATCAAGAGGCAGCGCAGCGGCAACGGAATGACTTGCCGTAAAATTAACACCCAGTAACGCTGCAACGGTTGCCGCGATTTGTTTCTGGTACAACTGCTGTTGCTTATTGGATTCCCCGTCCGGTACAATGCCTGCACCTAACATAGCCAGCCAGGTTTGTCCCGAACCTTTTACCCAAAAGCCATGTGTTGACCATGTACTGTTTTTATTGCCCCGCCCATGATCGGTGGTGATGATAAAAGTAGTATTGTTTTTATAAAAAGGATCAGTTTGCACAGCGTACCATAACTCAGCAATCATCGCATCGGCCTGGTGTATTTTTTGCAAATACGTATCGTAAGCATGTTCATGTGCAAATTCATCTGTTTCCCCAAGGCCCAGGTACATTACTTTTGGATGATGTTGCTGCAGATAATTTTTAGCACATTCAAAAGTAAGCAGATCGTGCCTCGTATTGCCTTTACTGACAATAGTCTGTTGCACATTGTTGATTAATGCGCTGGTGCTGTCGTCGTCTTCCATCATTTCATATCCCCCATTCACCGGCAGGGTGCCATGCTTTTCATTTAACACAAAAGGGAGAATATTCCAGGAACAGAAAGCGGCTACTTTTCCCTGGTATGCTGATTGTTTGTTGAGCCATTGCAGTACGTTCAGGCGGCGATTGTTTACTGCAAGATTGGGAATAAAAATTTTATCCGCAAACCCGGTAAATATTTCACTGTAACCGGCGTAAGAAATTCTATACAAGTTGGACACATTTACTTTGCTATTCAAATCACGGTTGCCCATCAGTTGCCCCTGACTTGCCAATACAGTCCAGAAAAAAGGCATCAATCTGCGTCTTCTTTCTTCGGCATCACCCTGTCCATATTGCTGCAGCATCAGGGAAGAATCTTTTACATAATCAGGATTATGCAACATGGATTCGTCTGCGCCTTTAAATAATTCCTGCCATCTTGTACCATCCAGTGTGATGATAAAAACATTTTGTGCCGGCGCCTGGGCGTGTGCACTTATAAAAAAAGAAAGAAAAATAATAACGGAATAAATAATTCTCATGATGAAAGGTTTTGCAAAGAAACCTTTCTAATATAAACAAAGTATAAACAGAAAATTAAGTAATGGTTAAGTGTAGAAGCAAAAGGCATACTGCAACTTTTTGACATTTCTAAAAATTGAAATATTTTCCCTGTTGTCATTATTACAATGCTTTTTAAATAATAACATACCAGCTTATATTTATTGTAAGATGCCTGCTTTTTTACGTTATGATTTTAAAAAAATGGTAACTTTTTGTGATCAAAGTAATTTATTATTTAACTCTGCCGTTCTCCATGCAGCAGCATATTTACCGCATGATCAAATGAACCCGCCCTGATTACTTCTCCCGCATTTACAAAAAATATTTCATCCGCATTTTGAATGGTGTTTAAGCGGTGTGCAATAATTACCCGTGTGGTAGTGGGCGGCAGCTTATTTAAAATCTCTTGTAAAATCTGTTCTGTAATCGTGTCAATGTTAGCGGTGGCTTCATCTAATATCAGCAATGCGGGTTTACGCAAAACAGCCCGCATAAAAGCAATCAATTGCTTTTGCCCGAGACTGATGGTATCGCCTGAATTGACTTCCGTATCCAGCCCCTTTTCAAAAATATTTAACAGACTTTGCAGACCAGCTGCCTTAATGGTGTCTTCGAGCTGCGCATTGCTACAACTGATGTAACGTTCGTTGCTGTATAAAATATTTTCCTTTACTGTACCGCTGAACAAAAAAGGTTCCTGTAAAATAAACCCAATTTTATTGGCCCGTTCCGATGGTTCATAAGTTCGGATATCTCTATTGTCCAGCAGCACCTGTCCTTTTACCGGATCATATAGCCTGGCAATCAGCGACGCGGTAGTTGTTTTACCGCCGCCGGTTGGGCCAACCAACGCATAGGTTTTACCCGGCTGCAGGGTAAAATTAATGTTGTGCAAAATTTCCTTTCCTTCATCATATCCAAAAGAAACATTTCGAAATTCCATGATGGCATCAGTTACCGTTTCTTCAATAGCAGCTTGTAATACCTGCAGGTTTGTTTCCATACTTAAAATATAAGAAATCCTGTCCCAGCCAGCCATAGCCATCTGAAAATTAGCCCACAACGCTGCGAGTTGCCGTAACGGGTTGTAAAAGTTTATTGCATATGCCAGGTAACTTACCAAAAGGCCTATGGAAAAATTCCCGGTACTAATGAGATAAATACCAAAACTCAATACCACTAATTGCGCTACGGCCGCAAAAAATCCGTACACCGGTATAAATACATTGTTGGCAATACCAGCAGACAAAGCACTGGTATAATTTTTATTATTGGCATCTTCAAAACGGTTGCGAAAATAATCCCTTCGGTTAAAGGCACTGATCACTTTAAAATTATGCAGACTTTCCTGTATCTCTGCACTCAATCCCCCGGTG
>JANYFI010000336.1 GCA_025362765.1 Ferruginibacter sp.
TTAAGTTTTATTGATAAAACATGGAATCTTTCCAGCCGCATGACCGTTCATGGTGGCGGATCATTCCCGGTGAGTGATAATTTATCTGTATTTACCTCGGCAATTTTTCAGCTGCAGAACAAAGCAACTGAAACCGTTATCGGTGGTGCGCTATCTGCCAATGTAAATGGAGACGATGCTAACCCAACCAGCGTGTATTTAGGTTCCTGGTATCGATTTGGAGATGCGCTTATACCATATATTGGCATCGAAATAAACGGACTTCGTATTGGCGCCAGCTATGATGTAAATACCAGTAGCCTAAAAGCGGCTACTGCCAGCAGAGGTGGATCTGAATTTTCACTGATCTATATTAAAAAAACTGTGTCTAAAAACAAGGGTATCCCCTGTCCTAAATTTTAATCTTTATATCCTGTTTAGTTAACCGGTTTTCCGCTTACAAATTTATTGCCTTTTATATAAAACCGGTAAGGCAACAAGGCATCTTCAGCAGCATAGTCTACTCCAATTCTTTTACTTATACCTATGTGCTGTTTACGCAACACATAGTCATCGTCGGTTATATATATTTCATCTCCTTGTAAGTTGCAGCCGGTATTAACAGTTGAGATTCCCAACGCTTTCGCTAAATTTCCAGGCCCCCTCGTTAAAGAACTATCGCCCGTTTTCTTACCTGTTCTAACCAGCATTATATCCGCCCCTTGTAAAGGTTCCGCCGCCCTTACCAGTATCGCATGCGGTATGCCGCTATCGTTGGTTACTACGTTAAACATCTGGTGCAGCCCATAGCAAATATACACGTAGCTTATTCCGCCATCGGCATACATTACTTCATTGCGTGCAGTCCGTTTACCCATAGCTGCGTGGGAAGCTTTATCCGTTTGGCCGGCATAGGCTTCTGTTTCTACAATCCTCGCACTAGTTATATGCCCTTCAAAATTTGTGACAATAATTTTGCCCAGTAATTGCTTGGCAATGAGGGTTACATTTGTGCGTTTATAAAAATCTATGGCTAACTTCTTCAACTTATCAGTACTTTTAAATACAAATGTAAATAATCCCGCATCTTATAAACAACAACCTCATCATCCATGAATTATCAAGCATGTTAAAAGATATTATTACTGCCATACAATCCTACATTGAAGCACATCGCTTTATAGTACAACACCGGTTATGGAAATGGATTCTAATACCAGGTATTTTATATGCCCTGCTTTTTGGCACGGGCATCTATCTGTTCTGGATTAGCAGTGGCCACGCCATTGATACATTCTTTTCGATCACTGGTTTAAAAAACTGGATGAATACCATTGCAGGCGGCTGGTTAAAATTTCTATTCATCTTTGGTCAGGTAATTTTGCAGCTGGTGATGCTGCTATTTTATTTTTCATTTTTTAAATACCTTTTCCTCATTATAGGCTCTCCGCTTTTTGCTTACCTGAGCGAAAAAACAGAAGCCATTATGGAAGAAAGAGATTTTCCTTTCAACTTTCAACAATTATTGAAGGATATTGCCCGCGGTATAAAATTAGCCTTCAGAAATGCATTATGGCAAACCGTTTATACTTTATCCATTTTAATATTGTCTTTTATACCGTTAATAGGATGGTTTACCCCACTGATTGCCCTTATTATTGAATGTTATTACCTCGGTTTTGCCATGCTGGATTACAGTTGTGAAAGAAATAAATTATCCGCTTCGCAAAGCATTGATTTTATTGGCCGGCATAAAGGCCTTGCCATTGGCAATGGCATTGTTTTTTTTCTGATGCACAGCGTAATTATCGTTGGTTGGATTCTTGCACCCAGCTATGCCGTTGTAGCCGCCACTATTAGTTTTTATAAAACAAAGCCCCGTCTGTCATGAGTTCGATCGTTTATTTAGTTCCTTGCGTGCTGGATGATTCAGCATTGAATACCATACCACATTACATTATAGATAGTGTAAAAAACTGCCAGGTGATTTTTGCGGAAAACGAACGTACCGCAAGGCGTTTTTTAAAAAGTATTTGCAAAGAAATTATTATTGACGATTATGAATGGTTTACCATCCATAAAGCAGAGGAAGAACAAAAGAACAGTTTCAGGCAGAAAATAAAAGAACAAAAAAACATTGCCATCATAAGTGAGGCAGGTTGCCCCGGCATTGCTGATCCCGGCCAGGTGCTGATTGGATTGGCGCAACAATTAAACGTTGTTGTAAAACCGCTGGTTGGGCCAAGTTCTATCTTACTGGCATTGATGGCAAGCGGCATGAACGGGCAACAGTTTGAGTTTGTAGGTTATTTACCCATCGATAACTTTGAAAGAATAAAAACCCTGAAAGAATTAGAGATAACCTCTCACAAAAAAAGGAGTTCAGTAATTTTTATTGAAACCCCGTACCGTAACAATCAGCTAATTGACACAATAATAAAAACCTGCAAGCCTTCTACCAAAATTTGTATTGCAGCCGAATTAACGGGCCCAAATGAATACGTAAAAACAAAAACCGTAGCTGAATGGAAAAATGAAAAAACCGACTTTCATAAAAAGCCGGTTATATTTTTATTACTTGCAGAATAATTTTACCGTACAATTGGTTTCATGGTAATAATTTTATCTACAATAAAAGGACTAAAACCCCGCCAGGGAATTGCTCCTTTGTATTCCTTGTAATGTAAATCAAAATAACTGCCGCTGTTGTTCATTAAAACGTTGGCAATACTATCATTGGTTACTGAAAATTCAAATTCATAAGACTGAACACCGCCAACACTCTGCGCCCGAAAGCCAGACTGTATAATCTTTCCTTCGTAGGTTTTAAAAATATTCCCCTTTTTTACCACGTAATTTAGCTCTCCGGATTTTACGCCTTCGCCAAAAACGTAATAGTATTTCCACCAAAAAATAAGTGCCAGTACCACCACTGCTATAAATATAAACCAACGCATAAATTTTGCAAAGGCACCCGCACTTTTAGGTTCTAATCTTACCGTACCGTTATTCTCCATGTTTTTTGTTTGCAAGTTAATTATAATCCATATTTATCAACCAAATAAATCAATGCGGCCATATTGAGTGCACCCAGGTGTAATTCCCTTTTACTCACGTTTTCAAACACATCCGTAGCGGCATGGTGCACATCAAAATAGCGTTGGCTGTCAGGACTCAGGCCAGCTAGCAATGTGCCGATTTTTTTCAATGGCCCCACATCGGCTCCACTTTCTCCTGCGGCCATATCATACACGCCATAAGGATAAAATAAATTTTTCCATTGCATTACTTTACTCAACTGAGGTTCGTTCATTTCAAGCCTAAAACCTCTTGGTGTAAATCCACCGTCATCACTTTCCAAACCAAACAAATGTGTTTCTTTATTTTGTTCTGCCAGTTCCAAATATTTTTCGCCGCCACGTCCGCCGTTTTCTTCATTCATAAACATTACTGCCCGAATTGTTCTTTTGGGATGAATGCCAACTGCTTTGAGGACTCTTAAAACCTCTATACTCTGCATTACACCTGCACCATCATCCTGGGCACCTTCCGCCAGATCCCAGCTATCCAAGTGACCGCCCACAGTGATGATTTCTTTTGGAAATTCATTTCCTCTTATTTCTCCCACCACATTATACGAGATAGTGTCCGCCAGCATAGCGGAGGTGTTGGTAAAAGATGCTTTAACTACCATCTTTAATTTTAATTGCTTACTGAGCCATTCCGCATCATTTGTACTGATGGCTACAGCCGGAATTTTGGGAAAAGAATCATTGTAAGCCATTGCACCTGTATGCGGATTGTCGTCTTCGTTACTGGCGAGAGACCTCACCATGGTGCCTATAGCGCCATAGCTGGCGGCTTTAGATGCACCCTGCCATCTTGAAATACCGCTTTCCCCATAAGCCCTGAACGTTTTAATGTAAGTTGGGTTCATGGGGAAATTTAAAAACACTATTTTACCTTTTATCACGGCGGTACCTAATTGATCCAGTTCTTTAAAACTTCTTACTTCGATCACTCCTGCCCTGACGCCTTTTTTACCAGTACCCAGTGAATTACCCAGCGAACACAAATGCAATGGGTAAACCGGCTTTCCAGCCACCTGTATAAAGCCCTTTTCTTTTATTCCCCTCACCCAGTGCGGCACCATGCACGGCTGCAGGTAAACTGTATCAGCACCAGCTTCCATTAGCATTCTTGCTGTTGCTTCCACTGCCTTTTGTGCCTGCGGCGAACCTGATAAACGTGGACCGATTTTTTTACAAAGAAAGCGCAGATTCTCGTAGGCTTTTCCGTTGATTAATACTTCATCGGCTATTTTTTTTATCATAGCAGAATCTTCTGACTGTGCTACACAAAAAAAAGGCAGTAAATAAAAGCAACTTGCCGGAAAAAATTTTTTAAACATCTGTTTGGTTTTGTTAACAAACTTACCGATTTAGCTGTTATACTTTCACAATCAGTATTATTTAGGTGAAACTATTTCAACCATGGGGTTACTGAAGATAAAAAAAAGGTAACCTTCGAATTAACCACAGTTTAGCTAGCTTAAAAATTACGCAATTGGGAAATTGATAATACAATACTACAAGCTTCAACTGGTATGACTAATAAATTTGTAAATTGTGCAGAGTTAAAAAAAAGCTGCTAAAATTATACTGTATGAATATTGCGATTGTATGTTATCCAACTTTTGGTGGTAGCGGTGTACTGGCGACAGAACTAGGGAAGGCATTGGCCGATAAAGGTCATAATATCCATTTTATAACTTACCAGCAACCGGTTAGACTAAGTCATTTTCATACAAATATATTTTACCATGAAGTAAGGGTTCCTACTTATCCCCTGTTTGATTTCCCCCCCTACGAAACCGCCCTGGCCAGTACAATGGTAGATGTAGTAATCAATAATAACATACAGCTGCTGCATGTGCATTATGCTATACCACATGCATCTGCTGCCTATATGGCCAAGCAAATACTTGCAAAGGAAGGTATCCAAATTCCTGTAATCACTACTTTACACGGTACAGATATTACGCTGGTTGGCAGGGATAAAACTTATCGCCCGGTAGTGACTTTCTCCATGAATGAAAGTGATATTCTTACAGCAGTATCTGATAACCTTCGCGAAGAAACCTACCGCAATTTTGCTATTGAAAAAGAAATTGAAGTGATATACAATTTTGTAGATGTAAAGCGCTTTAACCGTAAACCAGTGGATGCGTTTAAAAAACTAATTGCGCCCAACGGAGAAAAAATAATTGTACATGCCAGTAATTTTCGGAAAGTAAAAAGAGTAAATGATGTAGTAAAAACATTTTTACTGCTGAATGAAAAAATACCCTCAAAATTGCTGTTGCTGGGAGATGGTCCCGAGCGCCCCGCCATTGAAGCCGACGCAAGAAACAGCAATGCCTGTGATGCCATTAAATTTTTAGGTAAGCAAGAGCAAATGGA
>JANYFI010000358.1 GCA_025362765.1 Ferruginibacter sp.
TGGGGCATCCGCGTTTACGGGGAAAAATCTATTGGGGAAAATAACCACGGCTTTACAATTTGGTTTTTATCACCCTGCCATGTTAATGATGCCATCAAAATCTATCATTGGTGTAAACATGTTACAGATAGCTGATCATAAGCCAGCCGTTATTCAACGGTGTTTACAGCATGTTATGGAACTATATAACGCTGATGTGCTAAAACCTTCTATTGCAAAAGTATTTCCTGTTTCAGCAATTGGAGAAGCGCATGAGTTTCTTGAAAAACGGAAAAGTATTGGTAAAGTCGTAATGCAATGGCAGGGGTAAAAAGAAAAATACGCTAGCCATTTTTCTTTATCAGCAACTTGTGAAAGCGTTCTATCTCGGCCTTTTCTGCTGTTGTAAATAATTCCTTATTATCATATTTACTTTTGAGAAATAATACCATCCTGTGCTGGGGATATTTCGAAAGAATTTCGGTGATATAAAGGCCCGAAATTTCATCATTTTCAACAGCAGGTATAACAACCGGCATCGGAGATTTATACCTTGTTGGTTTTTTAAGAATCACTGCCTCAAGGGTAGCTAATTTTCCGGTCGGCATACCGGCTACTTTCGAAGCCTTGGCATGCAGGTCCTGCAGTTGTTTTTTGCCAAGCCCTCCCCTTTCCTGGTATTGAAACAGTAGACTTTTTACAAAGTTATTAGCGGGATATGCGTTGATGGTTAACTCCAGAATATCTTTGATAACATCTATAGCAGGATTTTTCCTAATCATTTTACTTATTTGGAGATGAAAGTAAGTAAAAATATGTTAGGCTATAATTGCTTTTGGCAAAATGGAATGGAAAAGTCTTGTTGACGGACTATCAAAAAAATGGAGTGATACCATTTAACAACGTTAAACAGTACACTCCATCATTTTACCTTTCACTCCTCTTTAAGTTATACTTTTTTAGGAGAATGCTTTGCGAGTTTTACTGAAAAGTAAACAAGTGAAGCAACAGAAAGAATGAGTGTCAGGTTCAACAGCATTGATGCGTTGTTGGGGTAATTGGTCATTGGGTAGAGATTTAGGGTTTCAGATGGGTATTTAACAGACAAAAGGAATAAATATTGTGCACTAACTTATTTTTTTACTGCTTTTTTTGTCTATAATCTGGACTAATATTTAATAGCATATAAAAAAATCGCTACTTTTACTGTAGATGGGCTTCTAGTAGCCCGGGGCTTTAAAATATTAGCCGCATAAGTTTAGTACATTTACAAAAAAATTAACCTGATGAAAATTTTTGTTGCCGGTCTCCCCTACGATCTTGATGATAGTGAGTTAGAAGAAATATTTGAAAAATTTGGCACCATAATTTCTGCCAAGGTTGCAATGGATAAAGAAACTGGTAAAAGCAAAGGATTTGGATTTATAGAAATGCAAAACGATGCAGAAGCCCTTGATGCTATTGAAAGCCTGAATGATATTTCATTGGGTAAAAAACCGCTCGTGGTTAAAAAAGCAGAAGAAGGTGGTTCACGGCCTCCAGGCAGCGGACTTGGTTCACGGCCTGGAGGCGGAGGTGCACCGCGGCCCAATAATGGTGGATTTAACAGGGATCGTAACCGTTTTTAATAGCTTTTTTTATCTTTTATAATAGCAAAGACTGCAATTCAAATGGAATACAGTCTTTATTTTTTCAGACTCAAGCCTATTTATTATACTTTTTTCTGTGGATCATTCTCTTTTTCCTTTACTCCCGTTTTGGGGTCAGGTAGGTTGCCCCGCTTATAAATTATCAGTCCATTTAAAAAATTACGCAAAATCTGATCGCCCGCCTCTACATAACCTGGATGATCTTCATTTCTAAAAAGATCCCCTAGCGCACCTTTAGTGATTTCAAAGTTAACCAGTGACAATATT
Organism: Ferruginibacter sp.; assembly: GCA_025362765.1. Lineage (GTDB taxonomy): Bacteria > Bacteroidota > Bacteroidia > Chitinophagales > Chitinophagaceae > Ferruginibacter. The sequence continues at coordinate 1,896 of JANYFI010000358.1, forward strand.
TCAATAATGTCATCATTCCGAAGCGACAAAGCCACCCGTAATTTTTTAAGTATATCATTGTTAGTGATCATCTTTTCAATAGTTTTATTGCCATGGATCTATGCTGTTATCCAATATTATTTTCAAATATCGTCTTATCTACATTGTCTTCATTTTCTTTTTCTTTCGTTAATTTGGTTAGTTTTTTTCCATAAGACAATTTGGTGATCAGCACAAATAATACAGGTACTACAAAAATCGCCAGTGTAGTAGCAGCAATCATACCGCCAAAAACCGTCCAGCCAATTGTTTTACGTGATTCTGCTGCCGCACCTGTTGCAAAAGCCAATGGCAATACACCTAAAATAAATGCCAGGGAAGTCATCACAATAGGACGTAACCGCAATTGCACAGCCTGCAAGGTAGCATGGATAATATCCACGCCGCGATCAACCCTTTCTTTGGCAAACTCAACAATTAAAATAGCGTTCTTTGCGGCAAGCCCAATCAAGGTAATGAGGCCTATCTGCGCATATACATTCAATGTTAGTTTAGGCAATAATATTAAAGTCAATATAGAACCGAAAGCACCAATGGGTACTGCGAAAAGTACAGAAAATGGCACTGCCCAACTCTCGTACAACGCTGCTAAAAACAGAAACACGAAGATGATAGAAATACTGAAAATAATAATGGTGCTGCTGCCCGCCTTTAATTCTTCACGACTTAACCCGGAAAATTCGTAGCTATAACCCGACGGCAATGTTTCTGCAGCAACTGCCTTTAATGCATCAATTGCCTGGCCACTGCTAAACCCTGACTTGGGAGTTCCGTTGATTTCAATTGACCGGTAAATATTGTAGTGAGATATTAGCGAAGGGCTTTCAATCAGCTTGCTGGTAACAAGGGAACTCAGGGCTATCATCCCCCCCTGGCTATTCCGCACGTAATATTTACCCAACTCACTTATGGAAGAACGATAGGTGCTATCTGCCTGCGCAACAACTTTAAAATTTCTTCCATAAAGATTAAAATCATTTACATAGTTACTGCCCAACAAAGTAGAAAGGGTACTGTATACATCTGTTATATTTACGCCAAGTTGCTTCGCCTTATCCTTGTCAACATCAACCTGGTAACTGGGTGTATGTGTTGTAAAGAAAGAGTATGCCAAACCAATTTCTGGACGCTTATTTAATGCTGCTAAAAACTTTTTTGATATAGCTTCAAATTGCTGAATACTATCGGTGCTGGTTGTTTGCTGCAATTCAAAAGTAAAACCTGCCGTTGCGCCAAGCCCAGGTATTGCAGGTGGCCCTATTGCCAAAATCCTCGCTTCTCTTAAATCTGCGGTATTTTTTTGAATGGTGGCGATAATACTTTGCAGTTGAAGTTCTTTGCTTTTGCGTTGATCCCAGGGCGCTAGTTGCACGAACATAGTACCTGCATTAGATTTATTAGCAAAAGTAATAATATTCAATCCTGCCAAACCTCCTACGGTTGCAACACCGGGTATATGCTTCACCCTGTCCATAATTTCAAGTAACATTGCCTTGCTTCTTTCAGTAGAAGTTGCTTCAGGCATTTCATACGTAACATATAAACGACCTTCATCTTCAGTAGGTATAAAACCAGATGGTTTGTTTTTAAATAAAAAGAACAAGCCCACAAACAAGCACACCAGCATAATCAATACAAATGGCGTAGCCCTTATCCATTTACCTACGCCTTTTGTATAAGATGAAGTAATATTGTCAAATACTTTATTAAACCACGCAAAGAATTTTTCGAGCCAGTTCTTTTTAGCCGCAGCGTCTTTGGATGGCTTTAGCATAAGTGAACATAACGCCGGTGTTAATGACAAGGCCACAAAAGCGGAGATCATTACAGATACAGCAATTGTAATGGCGAACTGCTGGTATAACCTTCCAACAATACCGGGTATAAATCCTACGGGCACAAAAACCGCGGCAAGTATTAAGGCAATGGCGATAACCGGACCTGATATATCATTCATCGCTTTTTTAGTTGCTTCCTTTGCGGTGATATGCTGATGATCAATGTAGTGCTGTACAGCCTCTACCACCACTATGGCATCATCTACCACTATACCTATTGCCAAAACAAATGCAAATAGTGTTAGTGTATTTATGGTAAAGCCAAAAGGTATAAAAAAGATAAAAGTACCAATTAAAGACACAGGTATTGCGAGTACAGGTATTAGCGTAGCCCGCCAGTTTTGGAGAAAAAGATATACCACGAATATCACCAGGAATAATGCCACAAACAGGGTTTCTATTACTTCAGCAATAGAAACTTTAACAACTGTTACTGTTTCCAGCGGCAATACATAGTCAATATCTTTTGGGAAAGTTTTTTTAATTTCGGTTAAAGCCTTGAGAAGTCCATTGTAGGTATCAAGCGCATTGGCGCCGGGTGCCTGGTATATCAGTACGAAGGCTGCAGGCTTTCCGTTTACATAGGCGTTTGTGCCATAATCAAATTTGCCCAGCTCAACCCTGGCTATATCTTTCAGGTGAACAATTGTACCTGTAGAAGGCTCGGTACGAACAACGATATTTTCAAACTGGTCTTTGGTATTTAAACGGCTATTGGTTAAAACACTGTATTCAAAACTCTGTACAGATGGTTGCGGGTTTCCACCAATAGTACCGGCTGCTACCTGTAGGTTCTGTTCATTTAAAGCCGCTACAATATCACTGGTAGTCATATTGAGATTAGCGAGCTTTTCAGGACTTAGCCATATGCGCATACCAAAATCGTCTGCTCTTGATACAATGTCGCCCACTCCTTTTACCCGCTGAATAGCATCTTTTAAATAAATGTTTGCGTAGTTTCCTATAAATGTTGCATCATGCGTTCCATTGGGAGAATATAATGCCAATGCTACCATTATACTTGGATTGCGTTTGCGAACGGTAAGCCCCAAACGTTTAACCGCATCTGGTAACGAAGGCTGTGCTACGCTTACCCGGTTTTGTACGTCCAGTGCAGCAATATTAATATCAGTGCCTATCTCAAAATTTACATTAATGCTGCTTTGTCCGCTACTGGTGCTGTTGCTCGACATGTAAGTCATACCAGGTGTACCATTTACCTGTGTTTCAATTGCCGTGGTAGTAGTTTGTTCTACCGTTTGCGCATCTGCTCCCGTAAAGCTGCCGGAAATTGTTACAGTTGGTGGTGTAATATCCGGGTATTGCGCAACGGGCAAAACAGTCATTGCTATTAACCCTACTAACACGATTACCACGGATATTACAATAGCTGTTACCGGCCTTTTTATAAAAGTATCTGATATCATTATATTATTTCTTTAACCATTATTGTTTTTAAGTAATTTTTATACCGCTTACGCTAGCTATTGTTGCTTAGCCCTCCCTGTATTATTCTTACACCCCCCTTTCTCCACTTATTTTTTTTCTTTTGCCGAAGAGTCTTTTGCAACAACAGTTGAAGGTGTGGCATTAACTGCGCCTGGAGTTACAACATTTATATTTGAACCTTCCCTTAAATTCTGAGTACCTTCTACTACTACTTTTTCGCCATCATTTAGTCCCTGTACTACAATAACATTTGAACCGATTTGTTTACCCAAAACAACTTTATGCTGACTTACCTTATTGCTGTCACCGGGTACGTAAACAAAAAATTCGCCCAACTGCTCTGTTACGGCTTTGTAAGGAATTAACAAGGCCTGGGTGGAAGCATTGTTTCTCACCCGTACCGTTCCATTCATACCGGCAACAAGCAAATTTTTATTATTAGGAAAAATTAGTCTTGCTTTAATGGTCCCTGTTTGCGCATTCACAGCCCGGTCGAGCAACGCAATTTTTCCGGGATAAGGATATACATCTGTACCAAATGCCAGTGAAAAAGTAGAATCGGTCGTTTTCGGCGTTGTAACAAGCAACTTGGTAAATCGGTATATTTCTTTTTGGTCCACGTTGAAATCAACCGCCAGTTCGTTGAAAGATGAAACGGTATTGAGTAAAGTTTGTCCGGCGGAAACTGCTGCACCGGTTTTAACTGCTGAAATACCAATCACTCCATCAAACGGTGCGTACACCTTGGTGTATTTTACATTTGTCTGCACTGCCTGTATATTGGCTTTTGCGGCATCAGCCTGTTTACGTGCCACTTCCAGCGCAGCATCCGCATTGTCTACCAACTGTTTTGCCACTGCATCATTTTTATCCAGTTCATGAAATCTGTTGGCATCTTTCTGCGCTTTATTTAAATTAGCTTTCTGTACCTGCAGCCCCGCTACCGCCTGTTGGTAATTAGCAGCGTATAACTGTTGATCGATGGAATAAAGGAGTTGCCCTTTCTTTACCTTCGCACCATCCTTAAAATGAACTCCGGAGATAAAGCCGCTCACTTGCGGCCGCAGTTCCACCTGGTTAAGCGAACTTACCGTTGCAGGATATTCGTCATAATAAACGGCATCGCTTTTCATTACAGGTTGTACAGTAACTTTTACAGGCGGCGGAGGCGCCTGTGGCATAGCTTGCTCTTTTGAATTATTGCATGCAACTAAAAAAATTAAGGCAGCATAACCTGTATATTGTAGTAGATATTTTGTGTTCATACAAAGCGTATTTTAATTTTATGTAGGGTGATTATATTAGTAAACAATTTGTCCGAGTGCAGTTTGTACATCTATTTTGCTGGCCAACAGCTGATATAAGGCAGCATAATAATTTATTTCAGCGGTTCTTAAATCAGTTTCTGAAGTAATGACTTCCAGGTAGGCTTTAATGCCTGACCGATACTGCAACTGCAAAATATCGTACACTTCTTTTGCGAGGGTAAGGTTTTGTTTCAATGCCTGAAAATTTCCGAGGTTACTTTTATATACTGCCAGCGCCTGCGTATATGCACTGTTTACAGTATTTTTAAAATTTATTATGTCAAGGTTATTTCTTTCCAACTCCAATTGTGCAGCCTGTAATGTCGCTTTTCGCTTACCACCCTGAAAAATTGGAAACGCCAGCGTAAGGGCGGCAAAAGAATTCGGAAAATTATTGCCATACAGTTTTGAGAAATTGTTGCTCTGGTAGCTAAGATTGTAAGCCCCATTGGCAGATACTGTAGGCAGGTAACTCCATTTGTTATATCTTACGTTGTATTGCAATAACCTTCTTTGCGTTTCCAGCAACTGGTACTCTATCCTGGAAACATAATTCGCTTGCTGAAGCGTATCCAGTGCAACTTCATTTTCCATTTGCAGGCTATCATATACAATGTTTAAATTACCGGAGATCGGATAGCCCATCAGTGTTTTAAGATTTTCCAATTTCGCTTTTAGCAATTCTTCGTTGCTTCTTTTAGCTGCCTTTGCGTTGTTGAAGGTTATAGTAGCTCTTTTGTAATCGATCTTATCTGCAATGCCGGCTTTATACTGGTTGTAAGCATCTTTTAAACTCAACTCTATCCGTTGAATGTTAGTAGTGGAAACCTTTATTTGTTCTTCGGTGGAAAGTACATCGTAAAAAGCCTTGGAAACATTAGCAGCCAATTCAATTTTATTATTACTGGTAAGCTGTTTTGCCTGTAGCCGCACGTCTTTTTTTGTGTGGCTTGCCAGCAATACATCTTTATTAAAAATGGTTTGCGAAACCGTAAATAATCCTGCCGACGTATTATCGACACCGACCTTTACAGGGTTACCCCCAAAAATTGTTGTTGGCACAATAAAATTATGTTGGAGGCTATAGTTAAAATTGATCTGAGGATACCAATCGGCCAGTTTGCTTTTAATCGTTGTTTCCAGTATCTGCTCATCAATTACAGATTGCTGAATTTGTGGCTGCCGGACAATGGCATAATCTATAGCAGTCTTTAGGGTTACTTCCTGCAAAAGGCTATCTTTTATACCGGACTGAGCCAGCACAAAGAAAGGCGTTAGTAAAATAATTACTGCGATGAATACTTTTACAAATTCAGGGCTAATTTTAGCTATTATGACTGTGTGTAAATTTTGCTTTGTTTCCATTAATTGTAAATTTCTGTTCAACTTGTTTTTATTTGTAACATTTATCCTGCAAACAATATTCACACCACTTAACAATTCTATCCTTCAATAAAAAAATAATTATAGCTTCCCCAATCATTTTTTTACTGGCATCCCCTTTCTATTAGCGGCAAACGAAGCAATTTCCTTTACATATTCTTCAAGTAGGGTTTTGTTGGTGGTATAGCTGTAGCATCTTCCTTCTTTTGCGGGTTCTATTAGCCCCGCTTCTATAAGTGATTTAATGTGATGGCTTACAGAAGGCTGTGCCAGGCTGATATTACCTGTGATTTGCGCACACTGCATGCAGCCGCCGTTGGCAGCCATACCTTCCAGAAGTGTTAAGCGGTTAACATCGCCCAATGCTTTGGCAATTTTTTCCAGGTGCTTTA
>JANYFI010000372.1 GCA_025362765.1 Ferruginibacter sp.
ACAGCGCCTTGTAAAAGATTATCAAAAGAAGGTGTTACCTGGGCAAGATTTTCTTTTGGTATTGAGGCAATGGATCCTGTAACGTCTTTGCGTCTTTGTGTACCATAACCAACCACCGCCACTTCTGATAACTGGCTGGAAGTTTCAGCAAGGATTACCGTTACAGATTCCCCACCTGCTACTTTTACATCCTGCGTTTGGTAACCAACAAAACTGATTGAAAGCAAAAAGGGCGCTTTTTTATAAGTAGTCAATTTAAAGGCGCCTTTATCATCCGTAGTTACCGTATTGGTAGATCCCTGCAAATGTATTGTAGCGCCACTTAATCCGTTCTTCGTTTTTTGTTCTAAAATACGTCCCGTAATATTTGTTAGCGCTCCATCCTGTGCAACGGAAGGAAAAATTTTCAGCGTCAGCAGTACCGTTATTATAAACAGCTTTGCCTTATTGTATAATTTAATTTTAGTCATGTTGGTTAGTGTATGGTTTATATCCGGTGAATTAAAATTTACCCCGGCAGTTTTTATTGCTACGCATTTTATGACCGGCCATAAAATGCCTGCTCAGGTATTTTTGATACTCAATAATTTATTTGTGAAGCGGGCCTCACTTGCGGTATGTATAAATTTCTGCGATATGATACCTGGCGTAACCTGTACAAATAACAGTAGCCAACCACCGGCTAACACGCCACTGGTACAGGGTTACGCCAGGTATAGGCATTTGCTTTCTAAAGAAAATACCGCAATAACAAGCTCACGTAATTAAAAATGAAAAGTGCAATGCTGAAAGATCAACAGCAGCAACAACAACAGACTTTGCTGCAGGATTGAAAATAACGTACTACCACCGATGCGGCTAAGCGCATGCTTTTGTCAGAAAGATTCATGTTAGTTTTTTTTAAAACCGGGACAGCTGATGGTGGTTAAAAGCTACCTTGAATTTGAAATATGTTGCTTAGTAAATTATTAGTCTACTATTTTGATAGACAAATAAACGACGTTTTTTTATTTCCACCAAAAAAAATTAACAATCGCTAAAAAAAATTGTTTATGCATTGATGTACATCTACCATCACTAAATTAAATTAGCTGGCACGTTGTTGGCAATAGCCAGGCAAACTTATTTTTAATTAGTAAATCAACAGATATTTACAAAAACAATCACCATGTCCTTACTTTTTCAACCGCTCACAATAAGAGGCGTTTCCTTCAAAAACAAGATCGCTGTTTCACCCATGTGCGAATATTCAGCAACCGACGGCTTTGCCAACGACTGGCACCTGGTACACCTGGGCAGCCGGGCGGTAGGTGGTGCCGGGCTTATTATTATGGAAGCAACAGCCGTTTCACCAGAAGGAAGAATTTCACCCGGTGACCTGGGAATATGGAAAGATGAACAAGTGCATTTTTTAAAACGCATCACCAGCTTTATTGAGTCGCAAGGATCTGTACCTGGTATTCAACTGGCACATGCAGGCCGCAAAGCAAGTCACCATGTACCGTGGAAAGGCAACAAATCGTTGACTGCTGAAGAAGGTGCGTGGCAAACCATAGCACCAAGCGCCATTGCACATACCAACGGCGAACCGCTGCCCAAAGCAATGACAACAGAAGACATTGCCAAATTGAAAACAGATTTTTCGGATGCTACTAAACGTGCACTGCAAGCTGGTTTTAAAGTAATTGAACTACATGCGGCCCATGGATATCTTTTCAATGAGTTTTTATCGCCGCTGAGTAATGTACGCACAGATGAATACGGCGGTAGCTTCGAAAGCAGGACAAGACTGTTAGTTGAAATTGCAACAGACACCCGTAAAATAATGGGAGAAACATTGCCGTTGTTTGTGCGCATTTCCGCAACAGATTGGGTGGCCGGTGGATGGACGGAAGACGATTCTGTACGGCTGGCACAAAAATTAAAAGAAGCTGGCGTTGATTTAATTGATTGCTCATCCGGTGGCAATTCCCTCGAACAAAAAATTCCCTTGGTACCCATGTATCAGGTGCCGTTTGCAGAAAAGATAAAAAAAGAAACAAGCTTGCTAACCGGTGCTGTTGGCTTAATTACCACGGCAGCCGAAGCTCAAAGCATATTGATAAACGGCCAGGCAGATTTGATCATACTGGCCCGCCAGCTTTTACGTGACCCGTATTTTCCTTTGCATGCGGCGAAAGAATTAGGTGTTGATATTCCCTGGCCAAAGCAGTATGACAGGGCAAAAAGATAAGGAATTTGTAGGTGTTAAGTTATAGGTTGTAAGTTCATAACTTTTCACAACTCCTCCTCTTCATCATCTATAAAAATTTCATGGCCGCTACCTTCTTTCCAGTCTTCTTTTTTCAAACAACTAAAACCTATGAGGTCTGCTATCAGTGAAGTCCATCCTGTTTGGTGACTGGCACCTAATCCCTTGCCGGAATCGCCATGAAAATATTCATAAAACAATACCAGGTTTTCATTAGCAGGCTTTTTGTAAAACCAGTTTTGATCACCATTAAATTTACGATCCCCTTTTTCATTCACCGCCAGCAGACTTACAATCCGGTCGGTCAACACTTTTGATACATCTACCAGATTTAAAAAAGTGCCTGAACCAACAGGGCATTCTACTGTTAAGCTGTCGCCATAAAACTCACCATATTTGCGGATGGAGCGAATGATAAGGTAATTAATGGGCATCCATACCGGACCACGCCAGTTGCTGTTCCCCCCAAAAAGATTACTGGTAGAATCGCCGGGATCATATTGAATTTCATATTTTGTACCATCAATGGTTACAGAATAAGGATTGGCTGCATGGTATTTCGACAATGCCCGGATACCGCCGGAGGAGAGAAATTCATCTTCATTGAGCATGCGGTGCAGCAGGTGAATCAGCCGGTCTTTTTTAACCAATGAAATCAATATTTCTTCCCCATCACCATGTTCTTCATTGGGCCAGAAAAGGTTATTTTTTTTACGGTAATTTTCAAACCAGTCCACCCGCTTTTTAAAATCCGGCAGGCGTTCAAATACTTCCCTGTCCATAATGCTCACCGCAAATAAACTTGTTAAGCCTACAATGCTTTGTATGCGCAACGGCATCGGCGCATCATCACCAATGCGCAATGAGTCGTAATAAAATTTATCTTCTTCATTCCAAAGGCTATGACTGTTGAGCGCTTCAGAGATCAGCACAAAATGTTCAAAAAATTTGGTTGCCATATCCTCAAAAGCACTATCATGTTTGGCAATTTCCAGCGCCATATCCATCATGTTGAGCGCATACATTCCCATCCAGCTCGTACCATCGGCCTGCTCCAGCTGCATTTTATCGCTTAGGTTGTGGCTGCGGTTAAACACACCGATATTATCAAGCCCCAAAAAGCCCCCCTCAAAAATATTATTGCCGCGTTTATCTTTTCGATTGATCCACCAGGTAAAATTGATCAACAGTTTCTGAAATATTTTTTTCAAAAAAACAATATCCCCGCTGCCACCGGTTTCTTTTTCTATCCGGTACACTTCCAGCGCCGCCCATGCCTGTACGGGGGGGTTAACATCACTGAAATTCCATTCGTAAGCAGGCAACTGCCCATCCGGTTTCATATACCATTCCCGCATCATCAGCAGCAATTGGTTTTTTGCAAAAACGGGATCGACCATTACAAGGGCAATACAGTGAAAAGCCAGGTCCCATGCGGCATACCAGGGATATTCCCATTTGTCGGGCATAGCAATTATATCCTGGTTTTTCAGGTGTGTCCAGTCGTTGTTACGACCAAATTTTTTGCCGTCATTTACTGGTGTAATGCCGTCGCTGGTGGTAAGCCAGCGCTCCACATCATAATGGTAATATTGCTTACTCCACAATACACCCGCCAAGGCCTTCCGTTGTATATTTCTAAGATCAGGTGAAATATTGCGCGGCAGAATGGTATTGTAAAAATCGTCTGCTTCGTTTTTTCTGACATTAAAAATATTTTGAAAGCCATTGCTGAATGGCTTATCATCCTGGCAGTTCGTCAACCTGCAATAAATGGTTTTGGTTTCACCGCCTTTTATATTGAACTCGTATACCGGCGCAAACTTGGTCCCTTCTTTTTTGTTACGCAATTTTTTTCGGATGGCACCATCAATGATGGCATCATGAAAAGCATCTTTTACAAAAGGGGTTTCATTAGTTGCACCAGTGGCTTTACTGAGATTGGTTTCATTTTCTGTAAACAACGTATCGTTTGGCTGCTGAAAATAAAAATAGTAATTGCCCAGCCGGCGGTGGTTCGCTTTTACTGAGGTGCTATTTAGCAAGGCAATGGAAGGTTTTGGCTCATCAGGCGTAAATGCCCAGCGGTTATAAAACCACAAAGTAGGTAATACCGTGATAGAAGCCATGGTGACATTGCGGTTAGTAATATCAATCTTAATAAAAATATCCTGCGGATTCTGCTTGGCATAAGTAATATTGATATCAAAATATTCATCTTTATCAAATACACCGGTATCTAAAATTTCATATTCCGGCTCCTGCATGGAACGGTTTCGGTTACCGGCTTTCAGGTCTTCATAAGGAAATTCATTCTGTGGATATTTGTACAAATATTCCATGTAATAATGCGTGGGAATATTGTCCTGGTAATAATACAATTCCTTTACATCTTCTCCATGGTTGCCTTCGTAGTTACCAAGCCCAAATAACCGCTCCTTCAAAATTTTATCTTTGCCATTCCAGAATGACACGGCAAAACATAAATTTTGAAACAAATCCGAAATACCGGCAATACCATCTTCGCCCCAGCGATAAGTTCTGTAATGCGACTGGTCAAAAGGCAGGTAGCCCCAGGCATCTCCATGATACCCATAATCTTCTCTAACCGTTCCCCATTGCCGTTCACTCAGGTATGGCCCCCACTGCTCCAGGGGAATTGGTTTTTTATAATTAACGGCTAACCGCTGGTGTTCTGCTGACATAGTGCTAATTTAACTGACATTTGCTATCCATTCTACAGTAATATCTATATACAGCATATTGAATAAGTCATAAAATTAAGCCATTTTAAAGGAGAAGGTAATTTGATTGAAAAAAATAGCGTTTCAAACGGTTGTTGTAACCGGTAAATAGTTTTACTGTTCTATGGAAATCGAACAGACTTCCGATTTTAAAAGGAATTTTGTAATAATAATGGCAGTAGATTTTCACCATCAATGATTTGTCAACAACAGCTATTCTGATCATTTTTTACACCACAACAAGGCGATGTTCCATTCAGCTCCAAAATAATAATTCGGAATAATAAAAGCCCTTTGTATTTCTGTACAAATTTATGAAGCAAAAAACTACCGCTATCCCTAACGGCGTTTTGTAACAGAGCCGTTGTTACAATAAAAAATACGTGGGCTGCGATACAATGCTTTTTCATGTTATGCTGATTGGAAAGTTTCCTGTTGCTTGAGTAGTGATGCTGATTGAAAGGAATGAAATTATTAAGACTGTGAGTATAAGACAAGTAGGGAATTTCAAAACATTATTTTATTGTAGCAATATTGAAACGCAAATAAACAGATTGTACTAATTTGTAACCGGAACAAGAAACTATTGGCCATCCATTAAAAAGTACGTTTGCAACTGTAAACATAAAAGCAACATGAAAAAAATTTCCTGTGTATTTTCATTCTTACTCACTTCCTTTACCATGGACGCACAACTTAAGCTGGATAGGCGTATTCACCGCATTGTGTTTTTAGGCAACAGCATTACTTACGCCGGTAATTATATCACAGATGTAGAAGCTTTTATTGTTACGCACTATCCCCGCCGCCATTTTGAATTTATCAATGTGGGCCTGCCCAGCGAAACAGTGTCGGGACTTTCCGAAGAAGGTCATGCTGATGGCAAATTTCCCCGGCCCGATTTACACGAACGCCTGCAAAGGGTATTGACTATTACAAAGCCGGATTTAGTGTTTGCGTGTTATGGGATGAACGATGGCATTTACCTTCCTTTTGATGAAACCCGCTTTCAAAAATTTAAAGACGGAATCAACTGGCTGCACGATGAAGTGATTAAAACCGGAGCAAAAATCGTACATATTACACCACCCATATATGATGAACTAAATGGCAAACAAACAGGTTATGCTGCCGTGTTGGACAAATACGCTGACTGGATCATTGGCCGGCAAACTGCGGCAAAGTGGGCAATAGCTGACCTGCATTATCCTATGAAAAGCTTGCTGGATGCTGGTCGAAAAAAAGATTCCACTTTTGCTTTTGCTTCTGACGGTGTTCATCCAAATGAAGCAGGGCACTGGATAATGGCAGAGGCCATTCTTACGTGGCTGGGCGAAACAAGTGTTGCAAAATATACAGACATCCGGCAAGCCGTGGCTGCGAATAAAAATGGGCTTAAAATTTTAAACCTGGTAGCACAACGCCAAAGTTTTATGAAAGATGCGTGGCTTACCGCAGCCGGGCATCAGCGGCCGGGTATGACTACAGGAATGCCGCTGGCAGGAGCAAAAAAGAAAGCGGCAGTAATTCAAAACGAAATTCGGGTTTTAATGAAGTAGTATTTTTATCCGCAGCCTTTATTAATTGTTAAACAATGTACATAGGAAAAAACGCCTTGTTAGTATAATATATTGAACCTTTTGCGCAATGGCGATACGTTGTGCAGCAACAAAAAAATTTACTTTTTGCCGTTGCCAGCTTCTACTGTCACAGCTACCAAACTATTGGCAGAGAAATCGCCGCCACCACTGCCCCATCAATCTCCGCGGCGGCTATTGCTGGGGCCCAATAAAAGTTTTCGATTATTTAGTTCATGGGTTAATCGGGGCTGGTCAAAAATACATTCGTGCTGAAAGTATCGTAATTGCCTACATACCAGTCCGCTGTGGCAATATCAAGTCGAACTGTCACTCCCGAATATGGCCACCTAAGAGCGTTTCATACAATATATAATAAATGGCAGATTATCATTGTAAAGATTTGTACCCGCAATAATGTTGAATGATCCGGCTATTAACTGTTGCTAAAGAAAAAAGTGTCGCTACCAATTACTAAATAGTGCTCACCATAATTACCAAAAATGTATCTGCAACCTTTAATTATTACTAACGGGATTAATAAATACGCTACGCCCTGTAAACAAGAAACGATACAAAAAACGAAATGTCGCTCTTGTACAGGAAAAGAAATGGTTGCAATTTTACATCGGAAAGAAATCGGTGAAAAAGAAGTCGGGAAACACTAACAGTACCGGTTAAAAACAGAAAATGACTTAACGAATTCTTATGAAATACTAACAATCCAACATCCGGGTCTATGCCTTTAAAAGCGACGATGATCTCAAAAGCCAATAAACCCAATATACCGGAACCAACCTCTACCAGGTGAAATTCCAAAAACCAGCAAAAAAAAACCAATATCGTTTGCCTATGCTGTTAAAAGCGAAGATGGCAAAAAACCAGTTCTACAGCATTTAAATCTTTATTCCGGATTAAATGCCTATTGTATTCCAATTAATCTTGACAATTCAAACAAGGCTGGTGACAAATTTGTGCTTCCACAGACTATTTCGATAGCTGTGGAAGTTTTATTTTACGAGTTCTCTTTCTGACGTGCCGTGGCACAAAATCTACGGCAAGTAATAACGTTGTATTACACAGTATTGCCATTGCAGTCGTTAACAGCAAAAAGATACTCCTCACCAATACAAGGTTGCCCTAAACCCGTCATTGGCATTTCAAAATAATCATCCTTATTACCTGCATAACAGCCCGTTGGTGAAACGTGCTACCGCCCATGTAGAAAACTAATTTGCAGGCAACACAAGTTGTAACTTCAAACTTACATCACTCAATTATTTGTTGTAAAGTATTTAAAAATCCATTGTCATGCTCACCCAATCAAGCCACCATGTGTCCTACCGGGCTGAAATAATTTTATCAGTTGTATTTTTCATTGCTTCCCTTATTTGTTTCATCGTCAATTATTCCATCGATCGATCCTTTAGTTGGTCTCTTTTTCCTGCAGGTGCATTGTTTATGATATGGGCTACCATTACCCCCTTGATGGTACTCCAAAAAAATAAAGCACTGGGTGCCTTTGCAGCACTTTGACTCACGTTAATACCTTTTTTATTGCTGGTGCAATGGCTGGTACCTGCAAAGGGTTGGTTTTTACCACTGGCCCTGCCACTAGCTATATTGGTACTGGCAGGGCTCGGCGTTTCTCTTTGTGCGTTTCGTTTTACAAAAAACAAATTGTATGCTGTAGCGGTCGCCATTTTTGTGTTTGGTGTAGCAGTCAATTACGGCGTAAGCATTATTATAAAAAATTATTTGCCTTACACAAGTATTGATGAAATTTCAAGGATGTCAACCATGTCCATTGCGGGTATTTTATCTGTGTTACTGGTGGTAATTGGCTCTCTTAAAAAGAGTACTGTACAGGGTTAAGTAAATTATTTTTGACTAATTGAGGCGCTGGTAACAATACCTTCCTGCCTAACGACCTGTAGCTTTCAACCTGCACTTGCCGCAGTTTCGCGCCTATTCAAACCAATAGAATACAACAACAATAGAGTACTTAGCCCATCACGATTACACTATATTTTTTCCTAATTTTGGATATGCGAAAACAGCATTACTATTCACTTTGGATACGAAATTATATAAAACAATTGTCATCATCACTGTTGGTGCTGGCAGGCATTTTTGCTACCTGTTTACTTGTGCTTTACCAGATGGCAGACATGGTGTTTGAAGACAAAGACACCGCTTTTGATGACCATATTTTTGCATTCATTGCTCCTTATATTAATGCAGGCAATACGGCCTTTATGCAAGCCGTTACTTTTTTTGGCTCTGCCCAATTTTTACTCCCGGCAAGTGTTTTGTTGATTGTATATGTAAGGTGGATAAAAAAGCAGCCTGTTGACGCTTTAAAAATTGCAGCCGTTTCTGTTACCGGTACAGCCGTGCTATTTTTATTAAAATTTATATTGCAGCGGCAGCGACCGCTGGCCCCGTTAATTGCCAGAGCCCACGGCTACAGTTTCCCCAGCGGACATAGTTTTAGCAGCGTAGTGTTTTACGGTATGCTAGCTTACATCGGCTACCGCTTTATAAAAACCAACTGGCTTAAATGGGGGTTATTTGCGGCGTTATTTCTATTCGCTGCACTCATCGGCTTTAGCCGTATTTATTTAAAACTGCATTATGCCAGCGATGTGGTGGCAGGATTTTGTCTCGGTATTATCTGGCTATTGCTGGCAAAGTGGCTTTTGTTCGGCAGGGCAAAACCGTTTACAGAAAAGGCCACTGTTGGTTAGCTAAGCGCAACATTGGATAAACAATTCCCTGGTTGCGACAAAGATTGCTTAGCCCCGCCAAACGAAACTCTTGCTGGCAATTGCATCCCTTTAGCTATATTGCAATAAACGCTGCACCTCATGCCTGTAAATCAACCCATGCAACAAAACCCTATTGGTGATTTTATTGAAGACGATACTTTTTACCGTTACAGAAAAGCAGTGGATGGCATGGATAAACCCATTGTAAGCATCTACATTTTTGCTACACTTAG
>JANYFI010000400.1 GCA_025362765.1 Ferruginibacter sp.
AAAAGATTTTAATGCTAAAGACAAGGTGACCAATTACATGAACAAAGACTGGAATACACTTCTGCCCATTGGTAAATACGATCTCAGTACTGCTGATAGTGAACCATATGAAAATGCGATTTCAGGTGAATCAACTGTCACCTTTCCGCATAAATTATCTTCTATTACAACGGCTAAGTACAGTTCTTTCAGAACCACCCCTTTTGCAAACACTTTTACATTCGATTTTGCTAAACAAGCCATTGAAAATGAAAAGCTGGGTAACAATACTGTACCTGATTTTTTAGCCGTGAGTGTTTCTTCTACCGATTATATTGGTCATTCTTTTGGCCCAAACTCAATAGAAGCAGAAGATACCTATTTAAGGCTTGATAAAGACATAGCAGATTTTTTAACCTACCTGGATAAAAAAATTGGCAAAGGAAATTACCTTGTTTTTTTAACTGCAGACCATGGCGCGGCACATGTACCTGGCTTTTTGGCCGAACATAAAATACCTGGCGGAACGGTGAGCGATGCAGCGCTTACAAAAGAAATTGATGCGGCAATAGAAGCGGATGCAGGTATTAAAAATGTAGTACAGGCAGTGGAAAATTACCAGGTGTACCTGAATTTTGAGGAGATAGAAAAAAAAGGCAAAGACAAGGTCGCTATCGTTAACACTATAATTAAAACCTTGCAGCAAAAGCCGTTTATCGTGAATGTATTTGAAACGAATAAATTAATGATGGCAATTATTCCTGAGCCGCAAAAAGAAATGATGGCAAATGGCTACAATCCAAAACGAAGCGGGGATATACAGTTTACTTTTAAACCCGGTTATTTTGATGGCGGCAGCAAAGGAACATCCCATGGCTTATGGAATCCCTACGATGCACATATTCCACTATTGTTTTTTGGGTGGAATATTAAGCCTGGTAAAACCAACCGCGAAACCCATATGACGGATATTGCCGCAACGGTCGCGGCTTTGCTGAATATACAAATGCCCAGCGGTTGCGTTGGAAAAGTAATTACAGAGCTTACAAAATAAGTTATAGACAGTCATCTTGAACCACTAAGACAGTAAGTCGCTAAGTTTCACCAAGCTTTGTGCAACCTGGAAACTTTGTGCTTTAATGGTTCAAGGTAACAATGATAATCTGATCGATTAAATAAAAAATAATGTCGCAACAATTTGATGAACTCATCAATAGTTTTATTGATAACAAGGTAGGCATTGTTGACAATTTTTTATCGGCTGATTTATCAGCCAGCCTGCAGCAAAATATTCACACATTGCAGCAAAAAGAACAAATGAAATACGCTGGTATTGGCAATGAAGCCATCGCTGATGCCACACAGCAAATGCGGGGCGATAAGATATACTGGCTTGATAAAAAAAGCAACAACACTAGCGAACAGGCATTTTTAGCCAGGGTGGAAGATTTTATTGATCACCTCAACAGCACCTGTTACACCGGCATCAGTGACTATGAGTTTCATTATGCAGTATATGGAAAGGGAGCAGCCTATAAAAAACACAAAGACCAATTTAAAACGGACAACAAACGGAAATATTCACTGATCTGTTACCTAAACGATGGCTGGAAAGCCGCTGATGGAGGGGAACTCGTAATTTATTCCGATGATACAGTTCAAAGCATTTCACCCAATGCTCAAAAAGCAGTATTTTTTAAAAGTGATGAAATGGAACACGAAGTGCTGCTATCCAACAAACCCAGAATGAGTATTACCGGTTGGTTGAAGCGGGTTTAAGGTGAATAGTTAATGGGAATTAAATACAATTCATAATTCAAAACAGGTATCCCTTAACAACTTCATGTATTGCACGCCTTTTTCACGGGCGAAACGAATATTGTTATCAGGAATTTTTTCAGGATCAGGATAGCGCTCCAGCGCTTCATCAATTTGTGCTTCTCTTAATAAGTGCAGCATCGGGTATACAGAACGATTGGTATAGTTAGCCGCATCATTCACCGGCGCACCACTAAAAAGATATTGCGGATGAAAGCTTGCTACCTGGTAAACACCTTCATAATCGTTTAATTCAAGAAAATTCTCAGCATCTTCTACCAGCTCTAAAAAATCATCGAATTGCTGAAACCCAACCGGGAAAATTAGCAGGGTAGTAACTATGTTTTTCTCCTCATCCAACCGGCTGCACTCCTCTATAAAAGATTGCAGGCACTCCGCTTTATCTATGCTGTTTTCTACCTGGTAATGTACACTTCCATGTTTCATTTCCTTTGCTGCAAAGGGGCAAAAATTGCAACCGATCACTACGTTTGTAATCCATTTTTTAGTCTGCGAAATAATTTGTTCTGTGGTTTGCATTGATGGTTGAGGATGAAAAAATAAGCATAAAAAAAACCTTCACTTTTGGTGAAGGATTTAATTTTATATCGGTAACCAGGTTGATTAATAATCTCTGTTGTAACCGCCGCCGCCGCCACTTCTGTTGCCGCCGCTGCCGCCACCATAACCGCCGCTGCCGCCACTTCTTCCGCCGCCACCACCGTAACCGCCGCCGCCACTTTTTTTGTAGCCACCGCCGCCACCGCTTCCGCCGCCAAAACTGCGTTTTTTATAGCCACCCTCACCTTCTGTGCGGGGCTGCGATTCGTTTACGATTAATTTGCGGCCTTGCACTTCGTTTTCGTTAAGGCTGGCAATAGCAGTTTTTGCTGCTTCTGCGTCATCCATTTCAACAAAACCAAATCCTTTGCTGCGGCCGTTCATTTTGTCTTTTAAAATTTTGGCACTTGTAACTGTACCAAATTGTGTGAAGAGACTGCTTAAATCTTCGTCAGTCATCGTCCAACTGAGGTTACCTACGTAAATGTTCATTGTAAAAACTGTTTTAAAATTAAATAAAAACTTTAATGCCTTAGTGGGTACAATGAACTGAAAACAGGCTTCAAATAAAGACATCTATCAGCTAACGACGAAATACTAAAACCATTAATGATATACAAATGTAACTATTTATTTAAAAAAACAATAATTTTCAAAAAAAATCACAAAGCGAACTTTTCCAGTATCATTTTTGCCAAACGGCTGTCTCTTTTATAAACGTCGTTCCTGAAATTGAGTTTACCCTCCCGGTCTACCCAAGCCGTAAAATAGGCAATAAATACAGGAATAGGTGTTTTTAGCGTTACATATTTCTCCACCCTTTTGTTCATAGCATTGGTAATTTTCGTTTCATCCCATAACGGGTCATTTCTTAAAAGATATAAGGCCAGCTTTTTTGGTTCAGCCAAACGGATGCAGCCATGGCTAAAAGCTCGTTTATTTTCATTGAATAACGATTTGGCCGGAGAGTCGTGCAGGTAAATACTGTGTGAATTAGGAAACAAAAATTTCACCAGCCCCAATGAATTATTTGGTCCCGGCTTCTGGCGTACATTGCCTCCATTCCATTCCATATTATGCTGTTCAAGATAATTGGAATTTTTT
>JANYFI010000403.1 GCA_025362765.1 Ferruginibacter sp.
CCTCTACGTTTTCTTAGTTTGATGTGAGCAAAATCTTCCTTTTTGGTATAGTACTCAAGTATCAATATTAATAGTATTGAACTGATCGTATTTACCTTCTGTATTGCTGGTAATAATTCCCAATTATTTGAGGCATGTATGTATATAGCATAATAAAAAATTACAAGGCAAATGATACAATAGAATTTTAAAAAAAGAAGTCGTGTCTTTGTAATGAAAATAGTGATAATAACTATGCATGTCCAAAATAAAAAGCTTGAAATAGTAAGCATCAAATCATGTAGCGGTGTGATAATTAAAAATGTAAAGGGCATAGTAAGTATACCCAAATATTTTATGATATTTTCAGCATTTTTTTCAGGCATCTTTTTTGACATGTTAACAAAAAAAAGAGCACTGCTAATTGTATAGAAGAACATTCCAACATATGCCCAAATTATGGAAGTGTTATGAGCGCCATTTAGCGCTTTTGTTTCGAACAGGTTGCTTATATAATTTTTTGTCCAGTCAAAACCAATAGAATTTTTATCCTGGTACGTGCCCCCTGGATAAATTGAAATTGCTATTATTAGCAAAACCAGTGAAATAGTTATTCCTGTTAAAACTGAAAATTTCTTAATCATTTATATAGCATATCTGTTTGTAAACTATTACCAAAAAAAATACTCGTTTTTGCAAATTGACAAAATTTCTCCAAAATTGATGACGGGTAATTGTGCGTCAGGTTGCAGTGGAGACTAATAAATAACATATGATATTAGATAAGCGTACAGCTGATTTTTTAACATTGAAAGCGAGTTGATTAATGTTATCCATTTTACATTGTTGTTAGCACAATCCGTTTTGCGGATGTGCCAGGTTGGTGATGCAAGATCTTGGCCCGCTTCAATAAAAGTTTAACAAGGGTATGCCGTACAAGTGAGTGACACAAGGATGAAGCCATGAAAAACAACTGCTGGTAAAATAAAATTTATACCTTCTTCATATCCCCAACACCTCCTTCAATTTTGCATACCCTGCTTTACTTACAGGCAAACGCTGACCGGTGGTTAACAATGCAAGGTGACTGTCTTTTTCGTGCTGGTCAATGCGGGTGATGAGTTGTGCGTTTACAATATAGCTTCGGTGAATGCGGATGAATTCCTGCGGCGGCAGGCTGTCTTCAAAATACTGCATGGTTTTCTTTTTTAAAAAATGTCCATCAGCGGTCATGATTTTTACATAGTCATCAGCGGCTTCCAGGTACTGCACCTGTGCCACGG
This sequence comes from Ferruginibacter sp., assembly GCA_025362765.1. GTDB lineage: Bacteria > Bacteroidota > Bacteroidia > Chitinophagales > Chitinophagaceae > Ferruginibacter. Next base: position 1,263 of record JANYFI010000403.1, read on the forward strand.
CAATGATTTTTATTTTGCCATTGTCTTTTACCACAATGCGGTTGCTTTGCATGTTGGTTTGCAGGGCGGTTTCCACTACTCCTGCCGTGGTGCCGGGTTTTTGTTGTGTAAGTTTTTGCATGGCTTTGTCAAACCGCTCCTTGCTGAATGGCTTTAATAAATAATCAGCCGCATGGGCGTCAAAAGCTTTAATGGCGTACTCTTCAAACGCCGTGGTAAAAATTACCTGCGGCGGATTGTCAATCAGCTCCAGCATTTCGAAGCCATTTATTTTGGGCATTTGTATATCAAGAAAAATCAGGTCGGGCTGGTAATGCTGAATGGCTTTTATGCCTTCAAAACCATCATTGCATTCCTGCATCACTTCAATATGTGGATAGGCTTGCAGGTATTCTTTTACCATCATTCTTGCCAGGGGTTCGTCGTCAATTATTATTGCTTTCATGTTGTTGCGGTATGGTGATGACCGTTATAAATTTATCTGTTTCTTTTTTTACCTGTAATAAATCCTGTTGCCCAAATAATAGAAATAACCGGCGCCGGATGGAAGATAAACCAAAGCCCGTTCCTTTTACCGGTGCCGAAGTAGTTTCATCAAAAGGATTTTGCACAGTTACTTCCAGCAACCCGTTTATATTTTTCGCCTGTATAAAAATAATCACTTCTCCAATGGTATCATACAGGCCAAACTTGATGGCGTTTTCAACCAGCGGTTGCAGCAACATGGATGGGAGGCTTAGTTGCAGGGCTGAAGGTTCTATATCAATGTTTGTTTGTAACCGGTAACCAAAGCGCACTTTTTCTATGTCGAGATACAGTTGAAGGTATTGTATTTCTTCTTCAAAACTGGTCCATTGCTGTTGTTCTTTTTTTAAGGTGCCGCGTAAAAAATCGCTGAGTTGTTGTATCATATGCCTTGCCTTTTCGGGCTGTGTGCCGGTAAGCGCACTGATAGAGTTGAGGCTGTTGAATAAAAAATGCGGCTGTAACTGCTGGCGCAATTTATTCAGTTCCGCTTCTCTTGCCAGCCGCTCCAGGTCAAGCTTTCGGTCGGCATCGGCTTGCTGGTTGCGTTGGGCATACCAAAGCAAACTCAGCACCGTGCAACAGCCTATAACTAAAAAGGCAATGGCGAAACGGATGGTAGAACTGTGCGCCAGCGAAGCCATGTAGGCGATATCATTTTTAAACAAGGCCCACAAAATTACCCTCAATGCCAATAACCAAATGGAACTTAACGCCAGGCTGATTACCAAGGTATACCAGTATTTTTCCTGTTTAGGTAAATAGTAGCGCATGTTATTGATGATAAGCAAACAAACGGCTTCGAGCAACAGGTTGCTGATAATGGCGTCTGTGATGGCTTGCAGGGCGGGGATGTTAAAGTCCATCAGCACTTTTACCTGCAGTGTACTCCATACGCTAAACCATGCAATAAAGATGGTAAAGAAAACAATCGCTACTTTTTTTTGAGGTGTACTAATAGTTGCCAATAGCCATGTTATTTATACCGGTGAACTGATGCAGGCTGCGTTGTAATAATTGCGTGGCCGTTTGTTGAATACCGCGAATGTACAGCTCCGGATTTTGTTCTTCTTTGATGCAGCCAAAAACTTCAGCGCCATCTGCGGGTGTGGCAAGAGGATGCAATTCGCACACGTCGATAAATTTCCATTGTACACCAGCAATATTTTTTTGTAAACAGTCTTTATCGCCCAAAAGCCTTGCTTTGTGAAAAGCGTGCAACTCATCCTCTGCATAAATTAATCGTAATTGTTCATCAAACTGAGCAGTATGATTTCCGCTGCCACAAACAATCCGGAAAACCAGTTTTGCAAGAAAGAAGTTCATTAGTTATAAATTATGAGTTATGAGTTGGGGGTTGCAGCTTTTGGTTCATTATTTTTTTGCTGGCAATAACTTCCAAATTGTTGTTGCTTTCGAATTATAAAGTGTGTATTCAACTCATCACTCGTAATTCATAACTACCTTAGTAGCTTGTTATCTCCACACCACCAAATACAGCAGATCCTTTGAGGACAAGCACTTTGGACGGATTATTGACCGCGCCGTTATAAAACTTTCTTTTATCTTCTACACCATGAAATACGCCATCAATCTCGTTTTGAACTGTCCAGTTGGAGGGCACTATAAATTTTGATCCGCCAAAAATCATTTCTAATTTAAGTACGGCGGTGCCGTTAATATCAGCCTGTGTTAAATCAAATTCGGCACCGCCAAAGATGCAGGCCACATTGCCACCCTGGAAATTTTTGCTTACAATATTTCTTTTAATGCCGCTGAAAACGGAACGGGCTACCAAAAAATCCTTGCTGTCAATGGGCGTAACAGTAGTATCTGCAGGTTCCTGGAACGAACTGCCTGGCACATCTTTCCATTTATTATACTCAACGTTGTGTTTGATATCTATCATAAAATTCCGTTTTGGTTTTAAAATAAAAATAATGCCCAGGCCTATAATTACCAGAGGCCAAAACAATGGTTCCAGATTCAGCGATGGAATAAATTGATTCACTAAAAAGAATACGCCTACCCCCAGGATGATGAGCCAGGAGTTATTATGAAAATTGTGTTTAAATCCACTGTAAATTCCTACCAGTATTAGTATCATCGGCCAGCTAAATAACCATCCTGGAAAATCAAAGCCCATATTGCGTAATAATAAAAAGGCGCCTACTGCTACCAATATTAATCCTCCTGCAATTCTTCCGCCTTCTCTATCCTTTAAATTGTTGCTCTTTTCCATTGTTGTCATTTTTATAACACAAATATATTCCGGCTAAGTAATAAGGAGAAATACGTTTAGGTAGTTACAGGAAAGGCGGCGGTAAATGAAGGAGTTTTGTAGGTAAACGCAGGTAAATTATGAGTGATGAATAATAAATTATGAGTTTTATAAATTGTACGTCCTTGATATGAGTTGATTGAACGTTGCCAATAATGTTACAATGCGTCGTGCTACAGCCACTAAAAAATGTAAACGCAGTTTGCTTCTTCGCTCCATAGAAACTACATATAGGGAGCAATGAAATTACGGCATTGTTGCGTTCCAGGGGAACGGTATATTTGCCATGGCATTTGTGAAATGGCAATAGTGAGAAAAGAATAATTCACCAGTGTTAAGTACATTAAACTTTAAGTGCGTTGGTGGAAAGCATTCATTTATATGTTGAGTAAATTAATACCCATTGTGTTTTGGTGTACAGTGTTTATTACAGGCAGTAAAATCTGGCACATAATTTAAAGATCATTGTTTTCAGGGGCACAATATTCTGTGATATTATACAATTGACATGAACTTCATTTTTAAAACAACGGGTTGATACTACGGCAATGAATAACATTAAGGAACTTTCTTATCTTCAAAAACTGACTTACCAGCTTTTACTGATTTTACTGATTGGTATTTTTATTTACCTTGGTCATGGCGTGCTGGTACCCATCTATTTCTCTATTCTTTTATCTATACTGCTGTTACCGGTTACGGCTTTGTTGAAAAAATGTTACGTGCCGGCAACACTGGCCAATTTTATTGCCATCGTGTTGGCATTGGCGGTAATTGTAACCATTGTGTATTTTATTTCCATGCAGATGATTGGTTTTTTGAACGATGTGTCTGCCATCCGGGAACACCTGGCAGAGCATGTTACTTCTTTGCAAAAATGGCTGGAGCAAAAATTTCATATCAGTACGGCCGAACAAAAAGTTTATATAGAAAATATCAGGGAAGGCGTTCGGCATTCCGGCGGACAGTACATTGGTCAAACTTTTCTTACCGTATCGCAAACAATAGTGTTTATCATAATCGTGGCTATTTATTCCTTTTTATTTCTTTGTTATCGTCACTTAATTAAAAGGTTTTTATTCGCTGTTTTCAGCAACGAACACAAAGAGCGGCTTGAATATGTAATGCTGGAATCAAAACAGATTATTCAAAAATACATGACAGGGCTGCTGATAGAAATGGCCATTGTGGCTACCTGCAATTCAGTGGTGTTATTGATCATCGGGGTAAAGTATGCAGTTTTTTTGGGGGTATTTGCAGCGGTGTTAAATATAGTGCCTTACATCGGGCTATTTGCCAGCCTGCTGTTTACCGTGTTGGTAACAATGGGTAACTCCTCCAGCTTAAATGAAATTATATGGATTGTAGTGAGTATGGAAACCATCCATTTTTTAGACGCCAATTTTTTAATGACGAAAATTGTAGGATCGAAAGTGAAGATCAATGCACTGATGACGATTGTGGGCGTTGTAATTGGCGGCTCGCTGATTGGTTTGGCCGGCATTTTTTTAGCGCTGCCCACCATTGCTATTTTAAATGTAATTTTTTCACAGATAGATGGCCTTAAACCCTGGTCGATATTGCTGAGCGATGACAGTCAAAATAACGCCAAACCAAGGCTATTGCGGCACCTTAACAAATTAAGTGATAAAAAAAAGGCAGTTGTTGTGTTCACCAATTCAGATGAACCACCTGTTGCGGGAGATTGAAAATGGAAGGGCTGTTCCGTATCATTTTTCATTTCAAATAAAACAGGTGGTGTGAAATTCTTTCATTGCGGGTATTCATTTTATAATCGCGATGTAAAACAAAAAAGGATTGATTGAAAAGTTGCTTGTGTTGTATGATTTGTATCACGGTCATGGCTTGCCTAAGTACGGGAATTATTATTCCGTCTGCCCGATATGAGAGCACAATAGCGAAAAAAGGAGAAGATAACTTCCGTCTGCCCTTATTTTGGCAAACCCCCTTTTGTACGTTCGCCCTTCTCCTCGGTCATCTACAATGTGATTCTGTGTCCAACCGTAGAGTGTTGCCTGTGCCTGACTTGGTGCGTTGGCTAGTTAATCCCTCTTGCTTGGTTTGCTAAATTAATGTTTTCAACGTTTGGTCTTAATGTGTGGTTTGTCGGCAATTGTATCTTGTCAAACGCAAGTGCTTGGAATTTCCTAAAGCCTGAATCTAAACCGACTTTTTCCAGATATTCCATTTTAGTTGTGTTGATTAATATATTAAAATCTGTGTCGAAATATATTAGCGAACGATCATAAGCTGTGTGATGTAAAGCACAAAGGCTAATTCCATTTCCAATTTCATCTGTGCCTTTTTCATGTGAATGTGGAACTATGTGTGCTGCTTCAATTAATTCTAATCCGATGCTGCACATTGCACATTTATTATTATACGCTTCATAAACAATTGACTTAAATCGTGGGTCTCGTTTATATCGAGTGTGGGTAATTGTCAAATGACCTTCGGGAAAGTCTGCAAAGCCGTCTGAATTGTTTGCGTTTAATGAGTCTGATTCATTTACTAATGCAAGTAATTCTGCATCGTCTAGTAAATGAATATTTGTCAAGTTTTCAAGATACAAACCTAAATAGTCAGGTAGAAAGCTTATTACAGATTGACCATTTGTGTCTCTATAAGTTGCAATCTTACTTATTGCAGCTTGTCGCTGAACTGAAAATCTTGAATATAATGAGATAGTTTGTTTTTGGTTAAATCGGTCTCTCATTAAGTAAGGATTCCAAGCCGTAAAAACTTTTTCATCTGCAAAATAACCAAGAACAATTACTTCAGTTTTTGAATTTAATGCGTCATTGAAGTTGCCTGTTTTTGCAATTTGAATTCTGCATTCATCTTGGTTTCCTCTACCATCTCCCGATTCGTGAACATTTTTAATGAGTACATAAAAAGTTTTCTTGTTTATTGAAAACCGATAGGGATTATTTCCGTCAATAAAAACAACGTTGTCAGAATACAATCGTAAACTATCAATTAATAGATACTGCTTATTGTGTTTGAGGAATTTGCGTTAGGGGTTGAAGTGGAAATCCTTTTGTGAGGAACGAACAAAAGATTGGAACGGAAAGCCCGACCCGAAGGGGAACGCCCAAATCATTCGAATTTAGTTTAAAGAAAAATCAATCTTGATATTGATGCCATTTTCAAGTCTGTAAGAAATTATGTTGTGATTTTCAAAAGCAAATTTTGCAGCAGCAAAGTCATTAATAAAAACATTGCATTCATCACATTTTTCAATAACCAAAATACCATCGGCAATTTTATCTGAACAAAAAATAGCAGTTTCAATCCAGCCTTTGGCATCACAAATTTGGCAAGTACAGTTTATGTTTTCCATTTGGTACATCTTTAATAGCCAATTAAAACAATTCCTTTTAATGGAAGTTGCAATCGTCCATTAATGTAAAGTGTTTCTAAAAATGCAAAAATGCTTTCAAAATCATCTGTTCCAGCGTAAGTGTTTCTAACAGCCAAAATCAAATATTCAACAGAAGGCATCATACAAGCCTGAAAAACATCTTTTAAAAATTGATTATTTCTGTATGCTCTTCCTGCTTCAACTTCCAATACTATTTTTAAATCTTCACTAATTCCATCTGCATCAAAAAATTTATCAATTCTGCTGTTTAATCCAAAAAGGACTGGAACTCTAATTTTATCGTCTTTAGTTTTGCTACGTTCAACTTTAAATTTTATTAATTCCAAATCTTTCCTAACAACTTCTAAAACTTGATTGCTGCTGTAATTAAATTGGTGTGAATCAATTAGGTGATGATTATTTTCAAAACATAAAATTGCTTCTCTAATTTGTTGAGTAATTCCAAAGGAACGAGGGAATAATTGGTAACGTAATTTCATAATTATGCAGCAAGTTTAAAATTGTTCGCTGGAACAGCATTGCCTATTTGTTTTTGTACTGAACGTCTAGTTCCTACAAAATGGTAATCCTCTGGGAATGTTTGAATGGCTGCACTTTCAGGAACTCTTAATCTTCTATTATTCCAATGAAAAGGACCGACCCAAGGACCAGGTTGGGCAGCAATTGTCCAAGATGGTTTATTTGGATGTAGTTTTAAAAGGAAATTCCAAAATCTTTTATTGGCTAAAAATTTTGGATTTGGATGTCCGCTTCTTTCAGACAATGCAAAATAATTTTGTCCTGGCGGAATTTGTTTTAACTCTTCATCATAAGTTTTACCAGTAGTTAATTCTTCGGGTTCAAAATATTTATCATTATCAAATTTCCCAATCCAGTCAATTACATTTTCATAAGGCAAAAGAGAACTGTTCATCATTATTTCAATTTCTTCACCGTGAGTTTTTAACGGATTGCCAATGATGCT
>JANYFI010000408.1 GCA_025362765.1 Ferruginibacter sp.
CTGTGGTTTTGCCTGCGCCGTTTGCACCGAGGAAGCCAAAGATTTCTCCTTTTGCTACGTCGAATGTGATGGCATTCGTAGCAATAAAATCACCAAATTTTTTGGTTAATTTATCCGCGGTAATTACTTTTTCACTCGTCATGTTGTCTTAAAATTATTTGCTCATCAACTCAATAAAACAGTCTTCAATATTGGGCTGCACCATTTTTATTTCAATGTTTTTATTCGATAATTGCTTCAGGTAATGCAGCACTCCTTTGCTACCTTCTTCCTCTTTCTTTAACACAAGGTGATGAAATTCTCCAAAGGCATAGCATTTTTCGGTATTGGGATAGGTCAATAAATCATTTAATAGTTTAAACATAATATCGGTGCGTATCGCCCACATTTTTTTTGTAAATTTTTTGATGATTCCATCAGGTGTATCAATGCTCAAAATGTGTCCTGTCTGCATCAACGCTACCCTGTCACACAATTGCGCTTCATCCATGTAAGGAGTGGAGACCAATATACTAATGCCTTGTTGTGTAAGGTTTTTCAGCATCTCCCAAAATTCTTTCCTTGATACGGCATCTACGCCTGTGGTTGGCTCATCCAAAAATAATACCGATGGACGGTGAATTAAGGCGCAGCACAAGGCCAGCTTTTGTTTCATGCCACCGGATAATTTGCCCGCCCGCCTTGTTTTAAAAGGTGCTATCTGAACGTAAATTTCTTTGATCAGTTCATAATTTTCTTCAATGCTGGTGTTAAAAATAGTAGCAAAAAAGCGGAGGTTCTCTTCCACCGTAAGGTCCTGGTACAAAGAAAATTTTCCTGGCATATATCCTATGCGGTGGCGGATTTCTTTATACTGTTTTACTACATCAAAGCCGTCTATGGTGGCAGCACCACTATCAGCAAGCAGTAACGTTGTGAGAATCCTGAAGAGCGAAGTTTTTCCGGCACCATCCGGACCGATCACGCCAAACAATTCTCCTTTTTCTACCCTCAGAGAAATGTTATCCAATGCAATTACCTGCTCCTTTTTAGTGCCGTATTTTTTAACGATATGCTCAACGGTGACTGAACTCATTTTTTTATTATACTAATTATTTTAGAACAATTACACGAATTTTAAAACAACAATTATGCGAATTAGGAAATACTAATTGCACTAATTCATACGAATTGTTAGAGTCGGAGCAATTGAAACCTGGGATGAAAATATCCGTTATCCTACATCAAAGAACCAGACAGCAGACATCATTAAATTAAACATCTGACAACAAACAACTATCAACAAACAACTAACCTCTAACAACAGACCTTAAAATTTCACCTCGCCATACATCCCTATTTTTAAATAGCCATCGTTCTGCACGTTAATCTTCACGGCATATACCAGGTTGGCTCTTTCTTCTTTTGTTTGTATGGTTTTTGGTGTAAACTCCGCCTTGTCTGATATCCAGGTGATGATGCCCTGCAGTTCCCTGTATTTTCCTTTGCCATCGTCTACCAGCACTTTTACCGCCTGGTGTAGTTTCACCTGCGCCAGTTGATCGCCCGTTATATAAGCCCGCAATTTCATGGTTGCTAGGTCGGCAATTTTATAAAGCGCTTTGCCTGTAATAGTATATTCACCTGCATCGGCATACCTGGTCAATACAGTTCCTTTTACAGGATTTATGATGGTTGTTTTATTTAACTGATCCTGAATTTGAGCTACTCTTTTTTCCATAGGATTTGTCTCGCTCAATATGCTGCGGTTTTGTATGGTCACTGTCTGGCGTTGTGCATTTACCTGGCTTTGTAAAACGGTCAACTGGCTTTTAGATGCTTCAATTTGTTCCCGTAATACATTTACCTGTCCTGTAATATCGTCCAGTTGTTTGGCTGGCGATGCGTCTGCCTTTACCAGGTTAGTAAAACGTTGTTGTTCTTTTAGCAGGGTTTTCAGCTGTTCTTGCTGAACGGCAATTTGTTTAGTTTGAGTAGCCATCTGCGATTGTAAAATACGTATCTGCGGTAAAGCGTCATTGGTTTTTTGTGAAAGGGCGTTCACGGAAGAAGTCGCCTGTTCTTTTTGCAGTTCAATGGCAGAGGGATCTATCTTTCCTACAGTGGAATCCTTACCCAGATTCGATCCTTCTTCTACATTCAGCAGCAAAATCTTCCCGCTGGCCTCGGCAGAAACGATGACCTCATCTGCCTCAAAAGTACCTGTCGCATCATAGTTGCTGTTGCTGATATGGCAGGCAGACAACGCAACGGACAGAAAAAGAAAAAGCATTTTTTTTGTTGATTGCATGTTAATAAGGATTGATTATTTGAAAAAAGGTTTATTCGCCAAGAATAATTTTTAAATTGTATTGAGCCTGTAGTAACGCCACCTGGTGAAGTTTTTGGTTAAGTTTGGACTCGTTTTCAGCATTAAGTTCCTGGATATAATCATTGGTAGTGATGATGCCATTCGAGAGCCTGACAAACGCATTTTCTTTGATGCTTGTTCGTAAAGAAATGATAGCTGTATCGGTTTGAACCAATTGTTGGTATTTGTCAATTTCGTTTTGCTGCCGTACCAACAACTGCTGGTTATTTCTTAAAAAATTATCCCTTTGTTTGGTAACCACCTGTTGCTGTATTTTTAAAACTTCTTTGTCTTTTCGTTGTGTAATGCGGCTCATGATGGGAATATTCAATCGTACTCCCGAAATATAAAACCACTGAAAATCGTTTTTTAGCTGGTTCAATCCAGGCTTGCCATATCCGCCGTTGGCAAACAACAACAACCTGGGATTGGTGGATGCATTGATAAGGTTAGATTGTAATTTAATGTGCTGTTGCTGGAAATCAAACAATGTTAGTTCTGGTCTTTTCACCACTGTATCTGCTATTGAATAGGCTCCGGTGGCTGGTTTGGTAAGTATCGTGTGTTCATCAATATCAGCGCCGGTAAGGATAGCAAGTATATCTACCGCCTCTTTTTTTGCAGAGGCGAATTCAATTTTTTGCTGTTCGGTTTTTAGTAACGCTGCTTTTAAGAGGTCTTCGTTGCTCCTGGTGGCAATACCATTTGTTACCTGCGCTGCTACCGTTTTTAAACTATTGTTCAGATCCTGTTCTACCAGTTTCATCAGTGCTATATTTTCATTCATGAGTAAAGCAGTAAAAAAGTAATTGTTGATGGATGATCTTAACTGGTATAAATCAATCTCCACTTTTTGGCCTTCGGTTGCGGTAGTATTTTGTTGTAATTTTCTTTGTCCTGCAATCAGGCCGCCATCATAAATTGGCTGTGATAAATCAAGGGTTCCTTTGTACTGATTTTTATCCAACGCAGGAATATTAATGTTGGGTAATTTAATAGGTATGGCTGTTACATCTGACTGATAAGTTGCCTGGGCATTGAGATCAAGTTGTGGGAGCCATTTAAGGTGAAGGTTTTTTTCTGCCAGGTTACCTGCTGCAATCGTCAGTACCTTTTGCTGGTATAACGGAGAATTTGAGTTTGCCAGGTTATAACACTGGCCGATAGAAATCTCATTGATGTGCTGAGCAATCAATAGGTGGTGAACAAAAAGCAACATAACCAACACCTGTATTTTCCTGATCATAATTATTTATTTAAAAATTTACCAACAATGCGGTTGCGGCCCCCTTTATATTGTTGAATTTTTCAATTAAGCCATTTTCATAGTTAGTTTTTAATAGCGTTGATAATAAAAGCGGCGACTTCTTTTTTTCTGAGCTGTATCATTTGCTGGTATTGCTTCTCCGTTAATTGCATCACTTTTTTTATCATTGGTTTTGCCATGATGGGGAAAACACTCAGTGATTGAATATTGATCAGTAATTGTTGCGCTGTTATTTTTTTGATCATTCTTTTTTTTACTTCATTATTAATTTGCCGTTGAAAAATGTCCAGCACATTCTCAGTGCGCATCTGTTTAAACCGTTTGGTCATTCTGCCGGGATTTTGGCTTAATTCGTTGATAACGAATAAGGGAATATCCGGGAATTGACTCAATCGTTCAATATCGAGTGAAACTACCTGTTCAATCTTTTCAAACAAGGGTATGTCGGCGGATAGTACTGTGGCGAGATGGGAGAAAAACTTTTCGAACTCCTGTTCAAAAATGATTGTAAACATGTTTTCCTTTGATTTAAAATAATAGTGCACCAGCGCTTTGTTTATGCCTGCCTTATCTGCAATATCCTGCATGCGTGCGCCTGCCAGGCCTTTTTGTATAAAAGCCTTCCGTGCCTCCTGCAATATCAGTTCTTCTGTTGTGTTATCTTTTTGCTTCATACTCTAAATTTAACCAGTTGGTTAAATTTAGGTAAAGGTAGAGATCAATTTGAACATCTGCAATAAAATTAACCAACTGGTTAACTTACTTCAAATATTTTATGACCATCATTGCGGAGATTTTTAAAAAGAGCTTCCTTAGCTATAAGAGACTGTCATTAATAGCGGAGCTTATATTGTTTAATCCCTGTTGTAATACGGCAGCGCTTGTCCAGCCAAAACCAATGCGCATGTACTTGTCAGGCATATGGAACCAGTGGCCAGGGCCAACCATGGTGTGGTATTGATTCAGGAGGATGTGATAAAATTTATCTGTATTAATGGGCAGCCCTTTTTTAAAACGGGCGAAACATACTACGCCGCCTTGGGGTAAAATGCATTCCAGGCGTATTTCATTTTGTAGCCATTGTTGCAGCAGTGTAAAGTTAGCCATAGCCTTTATATTGATGGCATTGGCAAAAGCGGCTTTCTGTAAATAAAACTGGTAAGCCACTTCTTCGTCCAAAACCGAGTTGCTGATATAGATCATTTCCTTGGCGGCTAAAAAACGTTCCATTATTATTGTATCCCGTGTAATGAGCCAGCCCATCCTTATACCGGGCAAACCAAACGCTTTGGATAGAGACGAAACCGTAATTACCCATTTACTTTTTGTAGCAGCAATAGGGTAGGGCGTTGCAAAGCAGGCATCCCTGTACGTTTCATCAACCAATAAATGAATACTATATTTTTCTGCAAGGCTTATTAGCTGATCAATAGCTGCTTCACTCATCAGCATACCGGTTGGATTGTGCGGTGTTGTAATGCTGATGAGTTTTGTATTGGGTTGAATGGCTGCCTCAATTGTGGCTACATCCAGCTTCCATAAAGATTCAAAATGCAGTTCAGCTAAGCTAATGGCACAGCCGATTGTTTTTGGTACTTCAAT
>JANYFI010000449.1 GCA_025362765.1 Ferruginibacter sp.
ATAAATACGACTAACAGAATAATTTAAAAGTGCTAACAACTTGAAAAAATCAGCGCATTAGCTAATCAGTAAATTAGACAATTCCCTTATCCGTTCAACGCCGCAGCACCACTTACAATTTCCGTTAATTCAGTGGTAATGGCAGCCTGCCTTGCCCTGTTGTAACTTATTTTTAATGATTTCAGCAATTCGTTGGCGTTATCGCTTGCCTTATCCATGGCGGTCATACGGGCTCCATGTTCGCTGGCGTTGCCATCTAATACTGCTTTAAACAATTGGGTGTTTAAAATCTTCGGCATCAACTCCGCTATCAATACATCTTTGCCGGGTTCAAAAATAAAATCAGCGTTTGTTTCGCCTGCTTTTTTTGCCACTTTGCTTACCGGTAAAAATTGTTCAGCAATAAACTGCTGGGTACCTGCATTTTTAAATTCGCTGAATACCAGTTCTACTACATCTACTCCTTTATTGGCGAAAACATCCATGGCGTATTTGGCTGCCGTTTGCACTTTATCAAAACTTAACCCGGTAAATATATCCCAATAGCTATCAACTACTTTAAAGCCATTTTTTGTAAAATGTTCATATCCTTTTTTTCCGATAGGCAGCACGGTAACGTTGCCTTTAGCGTACTGGGTAGCATACTTTTCAAAAATTAACTGTCTGGTTAATTTAATCAGGTTGCTGTTGTAACCACCGCACAATCCCCTGTCACTGGTAACGATAATTATCATGATATTTTCAGCCGGCCTTTCTGCCGCCAATGCCATGTTTACGTTGCCGTCTCCATTGCTTACAATATTACTTAACATTTCCTGCAGCTTTTGAGCATAAGGGCGCATTTGTGTAATAGCATCCTGTGCACGCCGCAATTTGGCCGCACTAACCATTTTCATGGCTTTGGTTATTTGTTGGGTACTTTGTACACTTTTAATACGGTTACGTACTTCTTTTAAAGCTCCTGACATATAAACTAAATTAATTAAGTTGTTTATTTTGGTTCGCAAAGGTATGGCAAAAAAGCATATCCTAAAACCCGTTTATTAACAAATAAAACACGCATGCTGCGGCGCAACAGGCTTAACCTACTTAATTAAACAGTTGATATTTTAGCTAAAAAACGTATGGATACAAACGAAAGAAGGTTATTTTTAGAAATTAACTATCTCTCCGCCATAACTATTCTACCCATTAAAAAAGGGTTTCCCGCAAAAGAGGCTATTAATTTAAAAATAAGTAGGTATAATTGCAACCTGAAGTATAATCAGTTATCCCTGCATTATTTGTATGCGGCTTTTAATGATTGAGAAAGCTGCAAACACCATATTCACAAATCACTAAAAATATTCCGTAATGGGATTAGCACTGGATCTTCTGCTGACAATACTGCTTGAGTTGCCCATTATTGCCCTTTTTTTTAAACGAAAAAAGAGACCTTCCGTATTATTAAACGCACTCATGATCAACCTGGTTTCCTGGCCGGTGGCCCATATCTTAAAAATTAATACCAACCTTAACGGCTATATTATTGAAGCGATTGTTATTACGGGCGAAGGCATTGCGTTATGGCTGCTGACTGGCTGCGGCTGGAAAAAGGGCCTCATCATGTCAGTCATCGCCAACATCATCAGCTTTGCAGTTACCAATATGATTCACATAGAGCCGGACATTTTACAAAACAAATCCACCATCATAGTACATTAATACAATTGTTGTCAATGAAAATTTTCAACACACCCCGTTCGCTCCCAATTGTTGACAAAAAAAATAGACGCTGCCTTTTTGCGTGTGGCATCAATCAAAAAAAACACCCTACTTTAACAACTGACAGGCCGCTACCTTTCACTGCCTGCCAATAAACTGTCAACTAATTTGTACCTTTGCCTCCCTTGCAAAACAAGGCAATTGCTGTCAATTTGGCTTTCGCCATTTTTAAGCACCAAATTTGACATTGAAAATCAACCCTATAATTATTTAAATATACCAATAACAACAATTTTATGATAGGCTTTTTATCGAAAATATTTGGCGGCAACAAGAGTGAGAAGGATGTAAAAAAAATCACTCCGCAGGTGGCTGCTATCAACAGTTTTTTTGACGCATACAAGTCCCTTTCCAATGATGCCCTCCGCAATAAAACAGTGGAGTTTAAACAACGCATCAGTCAGCACCTTGCAGAAATTGACGGCCTGATTGAAAGTAAAAAAAATGAAGCGGAAAATTTGCCTGTCGCAGAGATCAATCAAAAAGATGTAATCTACCAGGAAATTGATGCCCTTAAAAAAGACAGGGATAAAAAAATTGAAGAAATATTACAGGAAATTTTACCCGAAGGTTTCGCCGTGGTAAAAGAAACCGCCCGCCGGTTCAAAGACAATACTACTTTATCCAGTGCAGCTACGGAACTGGATAAAAAACTGGCCGTCACAAAAAAGCATATCCGCATCGAAGGCGATCAATCCATTTTTAGCAATACCTGGCTGGCAGCAGGCGGCGAAGTTACCTGGAACATGGTGCATTACGATGTACAGTTGGTTGGTGGTATGGTATTGCATAGCGGAAAAATTGCTGAGATGGCCACTGGTGAAGGTAAAACCCTGGTAAGTACTTTGCCAGCATACCTGAATGCCCTGTGCAGCGAAGGCGTACACATCGTAACCGTGAACGATTACCTGGCAAGAAGGGATAGTGAATGGAATGCGCCATTGTTTGAATGGCTGGGCCTTACTGTTGATTGTATTGATAAACACGAACCAAACAGTGATGCAAGAAGATCAGCTTACAATGCTGATATTACCTACGGCACCAACAACGAATTTGGTTTTGATTACCTGCGTGATAATATGGTACACAGCCCCGATGAAATGGTACAACGCAAACATCATTTTGCCATGGTGGATGAAGTGGATAGTGTATTAATTGATGATGCCCGTACACCACTTATTATTAGCGGACCGGTTGGACACAGTGATAACACACAACAGTTTTTTGACCTGAAGCCACGCATTGAAAAAATTCTGGACGCACAGCGTAAAGCAACCAACCAGTTTTTAATTGAGGCTAAGAAAAAAATTGCAGAAGGAAATGACGATCCCAAGGATGGTGGACTGGCATTGTTTAGGGCGCACCGGGGTTTACCAAAAAATAGCGCTCTTATTAAATTTTTAAGTGAACCCGGCATCAGGGTAAAATTGCAGAAATCCGAAAACTATTACCTGGCAGATCAGCAAAAAGAAATGCCTAAGGTAGATGAAGAACTGTATTTTCAGATTGACGAAAAAAATAACCAGGTTGATTTAACCGATAAAGGCATTAACCTTATCACCGGCTCTGGAGAAGATCCTGAATTTTTCATCATACCTGATATCGCTACCAAACTGGAGGCAATAGAAAAAGGCAGTTTGAGTACCGAGGAAAAACTGAAAGCAAAAGAAGGACTGCTGAATGAATATTCTTTAAAAGCCGATCGTATACACACTGTTCAGCAATTGCTGAAAGCGTACACATTATTTGACAAAGACAAAGAATATGTGGTGCTGGACGAATCAGTAAAAATAGTAGATGAACAAACCGGCCGTATTCTGGATGGCCGACGCTATAGTGATGGGTTACACCAGGCAATTGAAGCAAAGGAAAATGTAAAGATTGAAGCTAGTACACAAACGTACGCAACAGTTACTTTGCAAAATTATTTCAGGATGTACCACAA
>JANYFI010000499.1 GCA_025362765.1 Ferruginibacter sp.
GAAAGAGGTTTTCTTAAACAGGGAGATGTGGTGATAAATACCGGCAGCACACCCCAGCTTAAACTTAACTGGTTGATGAGGGTTTTTTCTTTACTAAAAATATACAATGGCGCTTTAGGTCGATAGCTGCTTAACATAAAACCTGTATACCCGCTTTGCGTCATTCCTATCAACGCTTTGGCGTTAACATCTTTTGCCATTTTACATGCGCTGGCACACAACGCATCGCTTAAAAGGGAAGGGGAGTGCTGCTGGGGAGTCAGGATATCGTCTCTGTCATAATCATACAGTGTTCCTTCTACCTGTAAAATTATTTTGCTCATCATTTCCACCACCAGCGTAGGATATTGTCCCATAGCGGTTTCGCCGCTCAGCATCACTGCATCGGCGCCTTCCAGTACGGCATTAGCCACATCAGTAACTTCACTGCGGTTAGGTTTGGTGCGTTCCATCATACTCTCCATCATCTGCGTAGCAACAATTACCGGTTTGGCCCTGTGCATGCATTTACGGATGATTTCTTTTTGAATAATGGGCACTTGCTCTACAGGAACTTCTACTCCCAAGTCGCCACGGGCAACCATGATGCCATCACTTTCAACAATAATGTTACGGATGTTTTTAAGTGCTTCGGGCATCTCTATTTTAGAAATAACCTTTGCCTTGCTTTTTTGCGCTTTGATACGTTTTTTAAGATCAATTATATCATCTGCATGGCGAACAAAGGAAAGGGCTATCCAGTCTAAATCCTGGGAAATAATAAAATCAAGATCAGCAATATCTTTTTCGGTAAGAGAAGGCATTGTTAACGCCGAGTCTGGAAGATTAACCCCTTTTTTGGGAAATAAAATTCCTCCCAGCGTTACTGAAATTCTAACTTCTTTATTATTTAATATTTCTTCAACTTTCACCTCCATTTTTCCATCATCCAGAAAAATACGTTCCCCTACTTTTACGTCTTTAGCAAGGTTGGCATAGCTTACATAAATCTTATCTTTCGTACCCACCATTTTTTCGGTAGTAAAAATAAACTGGCTGCCGTCCTTCAATTCTATTTGTCCGTTTTCCAATTCGCCTACCCGTAATTTTGGTCCCTGCAAATCTCCGAGGATAGCAATATTATAAGGCTCTTTAATGTTGATTTCCCTTATAAAATCAATAATGATTTTTTTATCTTCATAAGATCCGTGAGAAAAATTAAGCCGAAAAACATTTACCCCTGCTTTTACAAGATCCAGTAATTTTTCGTAGGTAGAGCACGCTGGTCCTACAGTGGCTACAATTTTTGTTCGTTTAATGGTGTGTTGAAAACCTGCTTCTTTATCCATTTCAGCATGTAGGTATTTACCTAAGTTTTTGCTCATTAGTTTTTATTTATTTTCGAATGTCAAGAGAATTCTTTATCACATGGGCAATGTAGCCCGGTAGCCGTTTGCGTCGCTTTTTTATTAACTCGCTAAAATTTTTACAATTTTCATCCATTCTTCACTGATGCGCTGTTTCTTTTTTACCGCCTCATTCAGTGGGGTATAATGCATCCGGTTATTGACCATGCCTACAAAAACATTGAACTTACCTTCCATCAAACATTCAACGGCAGAATACCCCATGCGGCTTGCAATCAGCCTGTCAAAACAGGTAGGCGATCCGCCTCTTTGTATGTGTCCTAAAATACATACCCGTACATCCTGCGCGGGCAAGCGGGCCTTTATAATTTTAGCAATTTCATCGGCACCACCAAATTCATCACCCTCGGCCACCACAATCAGGTTTACTAATTTATGTCTTCTTTCTTTTTCTGCCAGTTGTTTAATAATTTCCTCAATATCCGTTTTTCTTTCGGGGATTAGCACATTTTCCGCACCGGTTGCTATTCCACTGTGCAGTGCAATGTATCCTGCATCCCTCCCCATTACTTCAATAATAAACAGCCTGTCGTGTGCATCCGCAGTATCCCTTATTTTGTCGATGGCTTCCACTGCAGTGTTTACAGCAGTATCAAAACCAATGGTAAAATCTGTACCGGCGATATCTTTATCAATAGTGCCCGGTAAACCTACGCAGGGAATATCATATTCATTGCTGAATGTTTGTGCGCCCCTGAAACTGCCATCTCCACCAATTATCACCAGTCCGTTAATGCCGTGTTTCGTTAAATTATCATAAGCTTTTTTTCTGCCTTCCGGTGTAAAAAATTCCTTGCAACGGGAAGTTTTTAATATCGTTCCGCCACGCTGAATGATATTGGCCACGCTTCTGCTTTCCATTTTGTAAATATCGTCTTCCACCATACCTGTATATCCACGTACAATGCCAAATACTTCCAATCCATTATAAAGTCCTGTTCTTACAACGGCGCGTATGCCTGCGTTCATTCCGGGAGCATCGCCTCCTGAGGTAAGTACGCCAATCTTAGTAACCTTTTTTTTCATATCTAAAAAACACCCTTTTAATTAAAAAACTTTCAATCCTTCTCTTAATTCAATAATAATAATATAATTTTTAAGCCAAGGTTTCAAAAATAAGCATTTAAAACTAATCTGAAAATTCCGAGTACCTTATTGTAATTAAATATTATCTGTCAAACACCCTTTACATAGTGGTCTCTCATGATAGTAAATATTTTTTCTTTTAAAGCAGGCGCTTTCATTTCCTCCGATGAAACTGCCGGTAAAAAATGCATTTGTAATTTCGTAGGCAACAGAAAAAAGCCTTTGTTTGCAGGCATTGCTTTTTTTGTACCGAAAATTACGCAGGGAATCACTTCTTTTTTTGTGTCTATAGCCAGTTTAAAAGCACCGTCAAAAAAAGGTTTTATCGGCTCGCTCGTGCGATTGCGTGTACCCTCCGGATAGATGCACATGTGCATATTATTGCGCAATACTTCCCGCATATCCTCAAAGCTTTTCAGCCTGCTCCTGTTATCACTGCGATCTACCGGTACAGAGCCCCTTTTATAGAACCAGCCAAAGATGGGTACTTTTGCAAATGAAGCCTTGGCGATGGTTTTATTTCCACCGGGTATAAACGGCGCTGATAACGGAACATCCAGTAAGGCGTTGTGGTTATAGACCACTACATATGTTTGTCCTTTCTTAAAATTCTCTTTTCCTTTTATCATGGCTGGGCAACCAATCATCCTGAGCCAGGTCCACATCCACACTCGTGAAACTGCAATAAAATAATCCTGGCCTTTAGGTCCCGGAATTGCGTAGGATACCATCGATGGAAGAAATATAATAAGGAAGGTGACCACAAAACTTATCAAACCCCACACTGCCCATATTCTTCCAAAAATATTTAAACAAATATCTTTTAAAGAAGTAAATGCGGGCTGAGCTGAATGGATATCTGTATTGGTCAAAATAGTTGATAAGTTTACTGAACTGCTCTACAACAGGGTCAGGGTTATAATAAGTTCCAGTTGATACCTGGCAGGTTTTGATTGGCTAATAGTTCATTTGTTTTTGAAAAATGCTTACAACCAAAAAAACCTCTGTTAGCACTAAATGGAGAAGGGTGCGCCGCTTTCAAAACAAAATGTTTTGTTTCGTCTATCAGTATTTGCTTCTCTTGCGCAAATTTACCCCATAAAAGAAATATTACCCCTTTTTTTTCATCAGATATTTTTGTTATGACGGCATTGGAAAAATTCATCCAGCCAATTTTTGAATGACTGGCGGGGTCGTTTGTCCTTACCGTTAAAATAGCGTTTAATAAAAATACTCCCTGGTCGGCCCAACTGGTAAGATTGCCAAAACCTTTCGGCATAATAATTCCTACATCATTTTGAATTTCTTTAAAAATATTTATCAGCGATGGCGGTGGTTTTATACCAGTTGGCACGCTAAAGCTAAGTCCGTTCGCCTGTCCTGGATTGTGATATGGATCCTGCCCCAGTATTACCACTTTTACTTTTTCAAAAGAGGTATGATTAAATGCGTTAAAAATTAACGGAACGGGAGGGTATATAATTTTACCTGCACTGCTTTCTATTTTCAAAAAGGTAAGAATCTCTAAAAAATAGGGCTTTGTAAATTCGTTTTTTAATACCTCGTGCCACGCGGATTCAATTTTTACATCCATGAAAATTTTTTTATAAAAATACAACAGTGATGTTAATTGAATGTAGCAAACAGGGCTGTGTTTAAATAAAGCAAATAAAAAATCCTGTTGCAGGTGGCAACAGGATTTTTTATTTGAAGCAAGCCTGATTTTATAAATTGATAAGTTTAATTCTTTTGAGGCGGTGCAGGTGGAGCGGCAGGAGCACCGGGCACAGGGCCAGGCTTGCCGGGAGGGCCGAAATCATGCACCTCAGGGTTTTTGCCTTTAGTGTCTGGTATGGCAGCACCATGGTGACAAGTATAGCAGGTAACTACCATCAGCGAATCGCCAATCATTGGTTTGGCTACTTGAAAATTGTCGGTATTCATTTTTAAAACCATCCGCATCATATCCCGGGCAATGTCTTTCCTGGGATTGGCGTCACTCGCAAAGTCAGGATGATCCGCACCAGGTTCCTTCGCATGACAATAGTCGCAGTGCACGCCCAATGCATCTCCAAACTGCACCTCCATAATATCGTGCAAGGCTTCCCTGCTGATATCCTGCGGCAGAATTTTAAGATTTTTGTATATAACGGGGTGTACCGGGGCAGTAGTACCGGCCACACCAATGATAACTACAATAACCATCGTTATCATTACCATCAGCTTTCTGTTTATCTGTAGCAATAATTTTTTCATAAATAATTGTTTTGATGAATCGTTTGTATAAAGATAAGTGAAGGCTAATAAAGACAATATTTTTTTTTACTGCCCACAACGCCCGCTATCGTTGCTGCAAACGGGCAAGTTTTTAAGGATGAAGATTATTAAGCATTGTGCAATAAATTAACCGGTAACAGATATGGCCAAAATAACCTTTGCTTATCATTACTTTTGTCTTGTAAAAAATATTCGATGAGAAATTTATTTTTAATGGTGGTTCTTTTATTGTCAGTGTGTGGAGTGTGCGGCCAGGCCGAAAATTTAACCTATGAAACTGTAGCGGGAAAATTTGAGGCCAACTACAATGCGGGCAAATTTGACAGCATTTTTGCCATGTTTTCTACAGAACTGCAGGTAGCCCTGCCCTTAAATAAAACCAGTGATTTTTTGGGCAAGCTGCAGTCACAAGCGGGAAAAATTATACAACGAAAATTTGTAAAATATGAAAACGGAACTTATGCAGAATATAAGACAAATTTTGAGCGGGCGCTGTTTGCAGTAAATATTTCGGTTGATAATAATTCCCGCTCTTCTGCCCGCATTCTTGA
>JANYFI010000506.1 GCA_025362765.1 Ferruginibacter sp.
ATCGGTTTTTTATGCAAAAACCAACTTGTAAGACAATATGCAACATACTCTTAATCCACAGGTGGGGATAACCATAAAATTTTAATGCGTCTGCCCTGGTTCTTGGAATCTAACAAATTAGTTTATATATTTATTCCTCTAACCTCCAAACCTGTAAATTACCACCCCTGCTTCTTTCTCTAAACTACATTTCATTTTTTTATTTTATTGTATTGTGATAACTGTGTTTTGTATTGTACATAACAGCTATTGTTGCGGTTTTATGGCATGTAAACAGTCTTTTAAAATGAAGCGATTGTTTGCCTTCAGCAGCCTACATGGGTGTTATTGTCTGGTATCGCCAAATTTGAGGACAGCGTTACCGCCAAACAGCAAAGCAATTACAATACTTGCCCGCATAACCAATGAAATTATTAAATAGTTTTTGAACGATTTTTTAATCCCCAGGCCTGCTTATTTTTTAAATAGCATTCTGCGGTATTTTTTTACCGCCTGTATGTGGAAAAATATGAAACAACAGGCCATTTAAACAAAATAACTCATGAAAAAAGTAATGCTAAGAGTTTTTTTTCTACTGACTTTCTTTTCAGTACTTGTTATTAGCGGTTGTAGTTCCATTGCTCATTTTGACGAGATGTCCTACAATCAAATTACGTCCGTTGAATCGGATGCATTGTCGCTGATGGATAAAGCCACCGAGGATTATTCCATTCACAAAACCGAAATAGACGATGTGTCCAACAAGATTCAGCGGGCTTACCTGTATGATAAAAACAGGCCAAAAAATAAAATCACGGAAGAGATGTGGAACCTCATCATTGACCCCAACGGTCATTTGTATGGCGGGTTTATTGCGAAGTGGAAAGCCGATGGAAAACTACACGCCGTATTTATTGCGGAAGCAAAAAAAAAGATGCAGGAAAATTTTGACCGCATCGCTCAGCTGGAGAGTAAAAAAATAAAATAGTAACAATATTATTTACCAATAAAATTTTTTTATGGCAATTCAAGTTGATTTTTCAGACATATTTAAACAATTAAAGACTGGGGTAGTGGGATTAGCAAAAAGCACTGTGTCCCAGTATGTGAATGATGCAAAAACGGATGCGCAAAATTTGCTGGCGGAAATGAAGGATGACCTGGAGCGCTGGACAAAACTATTGATTAGCGGAGACCTGACTACACAGGATTTTGAATGGCTCGTAAACAGCGAAAAAGACAGTTTTAAAATGGCAGCGCTTGAACAGGCCGGGCTGGCGTTAATACGGGTAGATCAATTTAAAAGCAGTGTGCTGAATTTCATTGTTGATACGGTTTTTAAAATGGTAAAAGTGTAAAAGTTCTTCCCGCCAAAATCAGATTAACCATCCAAATTTTCATAATAAAACCTCACTAAAATGAGTTACCAATTATTAAAACAAGACGTGCTTTTCTATCAACGATTTTTAAAAGCCAATGGTTTTTACACCGATATACTTGATGGCAAGTGGGGACCAAAAACAGATGCCGCTGATGCCGCCTTTGTACAAAAAAGTCAGGATATTAAAACCCGGTTTGGTGCTGTTGATTCTAAAAGTGAAAGCAATATTATTACTTTGATACCGGCAGCACAGATTTCAGCCAGGAAATTTCTAAATATACTCACTACGGCTGGTAAAGACATTCGCATTCTTTCGGGCACCAGAACCTATGCTGAGCAGGATGCGTTATACAAGCAGGGCAGATATGGCAGCACCTTGCCAAAAGTAACCAATGCCCGGGGCGGTCAAAGAAATCATAACTTCGGCCTGGCCTGGGATATAGGGGTTTTTGAAAATGGAACATATCTCGGTACGGATAGCAAATACAAAGTAATTTCGCCAATGGTTTTGCCACAGTTACCCGAACTGGAATGGGGTGGTAACTGGATCAGTTTTAAAGACTTTCCTCATTACCAGTTAAAGGCCGTTTCAGAAAGTGTAGCAGCCGTTCGCAACTTGTTTGAGCAAGGAACTTTGTATGTTTAACAGCTTTATACATTTTATCTACTGATATTTAACAGCGGTAGCTTTTAAGAAAGTTATGCCTGATTGCCTGCAATCAATTTAAAATAAAAACACTCCTCAAATGAAAATAAAAACGCTTTCAGTTAAAGGCGAAAAGCAGGCCGCAATGCCTGATGCAACTGCTAATCTTATACCCGTAGCATCATACAAAATAAGTGGCAGTAACAGGGATCTTGCTGAAACACATTCGATTGATTTGGGTGACAACGATAAATTACTTGAATTTGTTTTTGAAGATGATACCACTTGGTTATGCGATGGTGCCACGCTGCATGAATTGTTTCCGGAAGCAGAAGATCCCAGCAACAGGTCGGTTGCAGATGGCTTTGTTATACCTGAGACTATCAAAAGCGTTGAAAGCGACCGCGGAATTTTTGGTGATATTGCACTGAAAATTTTAAACGTTTTTGTAAAAAATAAAATTGATGATGGGGTGGCAAAAATTGCGGCCAACCTGGAAGATAAACACCTGGGCGGCCCGGAAGGCTTGTATAAATTAGCCAATGATTTAACACTTACGCCCTTTGTAAAAATAACGCCTGATAAACCGGTGCTTCTTTTTATACATGGTACCAACAGCAGCACGGTGGGCGCTTTCAGCGAATTGTCAAAGGCCGATGTTTGGAATTTTATCTTTAATACCTACGGAGAAAATGTATTGGCTTTACAGCATCGTACGTTAACTAAAAGCCCGCTGCAAAACGTACTCGATTTAATACAACAGTTGCCAGATACCGAAGACCTGCATATTATTAGTCACTCCCGCGGCGGAATTGTGGGTGATATTCTTTGCAGGTACGCAGAGAAAAAAGAAGGTTTTTCTACCGTTAACACTGATTTGCTTAAAAAAGAAACGGGAAGGGACAATGATATTGAAACCATTAAACAACTGAACGCAGGTTTTTTAAACAGAAATATCAAGGTTAAAAAATTCATTCGCGTAGGTTGCCCCGCCGCAGGCACCAAACTGGCGTCAAAAAAACTGGAACATATTTTAAATGTGTTGTTCAATCTTTTTGGAGGCGCTGCCAATCCATTTGCAGATATTTTAAAAACGTTGATTGCGGAAGTAATAAGAACCAAAGATGATGTAAGCGTACTGCCTGGCATAGAGGCGCAAAGTCCTGATTCTCCCTTTATAAAAATACTGAATGATCGCTCTGATGATATGGCTATTGATGGTGCGTCACTGGCGGTAATAGCAGGAAATGGTACTACCAGTGTAAGCTTTAAAGGCTTACTGGTAATTTTGGGCAAACTCTTTTACTGGCAAAGAAACGATCTGGTAGTAAATACCGATTCTATGTATCTCGGCGCAAACAGAACCGGCAATATCCAGTATTTTTTCGACCAGGGCGCTGAAGTAGATCATATCAAATATTTTTTAAACAGTAAAACAAGAGAAGCGGTTTTGCTGGCATTAAAAACACCCGACGGTCAGCCCATACCAGGTTACAACGCTGTGCCACAGCAGGAAGTTCCGGCAAGCGACAGGGGCGAAGTGCGTGGATTTGATCATGGAGAATTATCGCCTTACCCCAATGTTCCATCGGGCAAAAAGCCAATCGTTGTTTTACTCCCCGGTATAATGGGGTCCAATCTTTCCCGCAATGGCGATAAAATCTGGCTGGCTTATATTAGGTCCGTTTTTGGTGGTTTGCTGGATATGTTACAGGTAGATGATAAAACGATTACTGCCACCTCACTCATACAAACGTCTTATAAAAAACTGGCCGACCGCCTAAGCTATAAATATGACGTAGTAGTATATCCGTTTGATTGGCGCAGGCAGCTAAATGATTGTGCAAAGGAGTTGAATGATAAAATGAAAGACTTGTTGAAATTTAATCAGCCAATCAAGATGATCGGTCATTCAATGGGCGGTTTGCTGATTCGTGATTTTATCATCAATTATGACGATACCTGGAAACAGCTCAATACATCCAGGGGATTTAAGATTTTATTTTTGGGATCACCACTTGGAGGTTCACACAGGATATTAACGGTACTGTTTGGTATGGATGCTATCATCAATTCGTTAAACTTTTTAGATAGGGTGCATACTAAAAAAGAATTGCTGGAAATGTTCTGTGCGTTTCCCGGTATCTTAAGCCTGTTGCCGTTGTCAACAGATAAGGGCAACGATTTTGCGGAGCCGGAAACATGGGAAAACATGCGTACCGCATTAGGTGACGGTACATGGCCGCTGCCCGGTAAAGCCAACCTCGATATTTTTAAAAGCTACCGCGATAATATCATTGCCAAACGCGATGGAATTGATTATACCAACCTGGTGTACATTGCCGGCAAGGATAAGGCAACTCCGTGCAGTTATTACAATGATGAGATTCCGCCCCGTACCGAACTGGTTTTTTTGGTAACAGGAGAGGGTGACCAAAGCGTTACCTGGGAAACGGGTATTCCATCTCAACTGATAGACAGAAAAGCGGTATATTATGTAGATGCAACGCATGGCGCTTTGGCCAACGAACCGGCTATTTTTGATGGCATTGAAGAAATACTGGAAACCGGCAGCACCACCCTGCTAAGTACGGCAAGGCCTGCCGTTAGAAGTGAAGCGAAAGTGTTCCGCATGCCCGAAGTGTACAATTTTGATGTATCTGAAAGGGGACTGCAAAATGCTGTGTTTGGGATAGAAGACAATAACGAACCCATTACAAGCCAGGTGCCCATTGCTGTTTCTGTAAGCAATGGTGACCTGGCGTATGCATCCTTCCCGGTACTGGCAGGGCATTTTAACAATGATGGTATTTTGTATGCAGAAAAATCGATTGACTGCAATCTGAACTGGATGCTTTCTGCAAGGCACAAACTGGGGTTGTATCCCGGCGAAATAGGTACCAATTCACTCATTATGACTAATGCGGGAGAATACGATTTTGCGGGCGCCATTATTGTAGGGTTGGGCGATCCTGGCAGCTTAACCGCTTACCTGCTCACCAAAACAGTGGAACAGGGAGTGGCTAAATACCTG
>JANYFI010000619.1 GCA_025362765.1 Ferruginibacter sp.
GAAAGACAGCATTACTGCAAAAACAAAAATGATTATCCTTAATTCGCCTAACAATCCTACTGGAGGTATATTAAGAAGCTCAGACATTGAGCAACTGCGCAGTATAGTAAAAGACACCGGTATTTTTATTTTAAGTGATGAAGTGTATGAACATTTGATATTTGATGGGCTGCCTCATGAGAGTATGTTAAGGTATCCTGATTTGCTGGAGCGAAGTTTTGTTTGTTTTTCCTTTGGCAAAACTTACCATTGCACCGGCTGGAAACTTGGTTATTGCGTGGCGCCAGCGGTGCTGATGAAGGAATTCAGGAAGGTACACCAGTTTAATTGTTTTAGCTGCAACAGCCCGGTACAGTTTGCCCTGGCAAGTTTTATTCAGCAAAAAGAAAAGTACCTGCAACTAGGTAAAGACGTACAGAAAAAAAGAGATTACTTTCAATCGCTGATGCAGCAAACACAATTCAGGGCATTACCTTCTTATGGTAGTTATTTTCAGTTATATAGTTATGCAGCTATTAGTGAAGAAAAAGAGATGGAGATGGCTGTAAAAATTACGAAGCAATATGGCGTGGCATCCATTCCTGTTTCCGCTTTTTATATAAACGAAAAAAATGACAAGGTCGTACGTTTTTGTTTTGTAAAAAATGACGCTACGCTGGAAGAGGCCGTGAACCGTTTAATAAAGGTGCGGTAAACTACTTTTGTGTTTTGGCAAAACCAGCCTGTAAAACTAAAAATTTTTTTGCCTTCCCAGCGTTTTACCCAACTTTTTACGGTAAAAATATTTTGCTTTTTTAATACAATAATTTTTTAGCGCTTCCGTTACTGTTTGATAAAATTTGATGTAATGGCAAATCTTCCCGGTAAAAGCAACGGATCTCCCGTTATACAAATGGTAAAAAATGTGCTGCACAAGCTAACACAAACGCCGGATGTGTATCCAATAAAATACTATAAAAAAGGAAAGAGAGCTGGTAAAAACAGAAACCTGCTGCTGATATAATTATTGTTCACTAACCCCATAGATATACACAAGCCCTCAATAATTTGAGGGCTTGTTGTTTCCAAACTATTTTTGTTAAGTCTGCTGATTCTCAAAGAATTGTGAAATTGACAATTGTAAAAATGCCCATTCTTTATCCCCCGCAACCGCTTGCGGAAGCATTTGCGGCGCAGCAGACTGCACAAGTTTGGTGTCAAGTTAAATCAATGTTATAATTTCATTGCTCGATTCGCTTATTCTGATATGCTAGTATGAATAATTTACCCCTTCTTTAAGGTTTGCCAAATGTAACTATACTTCATTAATTAACTCAGCGTAAAGTGTCTTGTACTTGTTAGCAGTGTATTAAAAAAACTAAAAATTAAACGACTGATTATGAATTTAAAAAAATTAGTAAAAGGTGTGCTCTTCTTTTGCCTTGCCTTGTTTTCAACCATGGCTTATGCCCAAAACAAAGAAGTCTCCGGTAAGGTAATGGATTCTAAAGACGGGTCACCAATTCCGGGGATCACGGTTTCGGGTGTTACGGCAGCCGGCAAAAAAATTGGAACCGCCACCGGTACTGATGGAACGTTCAAGTTATCATCACCTGATGGGATTAACAAAATAACATTGAGTGGTGCGGGATTTGACAAGCAAGAGATAAATGTATCTGGTAAATCAGATATTTCCGTTTCGATGGTTGCTGCTAACACAAGTTTAAATGAGGTGGTGGTAGTGGGTTATGGTACAGCAAAAAGAAAGGATATCTCCGGTTCTTTTTCTGTTATTACAGCTAAAAATTTCAACCAGGTTCCTTCTGGGGGTACTCCTGATCAATTATTACAGGGACGTGTTCCTGGTCTACAGGTAACTGTGGCTAGTGGTCAGCCTGGTGCTGCAGCATCGGTTAAAATCAGGGGAAACAATTCTATTCGTTCCGGAACGGACCCCTTATATGTAATTGATGGTGTTCCTTTAGACGGAAGGTCTGCTCGTCCTGGATTTAGCACTAGTGGTTTGGGAACATTGCCCGACGCTAACCCTTTAACGTTTTTAAACTCAAACGATATTGAAAGCATCTCTATTTTGAAAGATGCCTCCGCTTCTGCTATTTATGGATCCAGAGGTGCAAATGGTGTAATTTTAATTACAACTAAATCCGGTTCTGCAGGTGCTTCAAAATTTGAGGTTGGATCAAACTGGACAATTGGAGGGCTAATGACGCAACCCGATGTGCTCAGTGCAAGTCAATATAGAACAGCATTGACTCAGTATGGAGCCAAATCTGACTCAGGCTCTACCTTGAACCCATTCAATGCTATTATTCAGAAAAAAGTATCTCAAAATTATTCTGTTGCCTATAGTGGCGGCGGAACTGAAAACAGCCGGTTCAGGGCTTCTTTTCTTGCCTCTTCAAGTCCTGGCTTAATCAGAAAAACAGGGTTAGATAAATATATTGCCAACATGAACGGTAGTTATAAATTTCGTAACTACTCAACCCCCAATTTAGCGATAAGGCATAAAGCTTCCAATACCTTTTGTCCGGATTTGATAGCAGTGTCAATAATAGACCTTA
>JANYFI010000683.1 GCA_025362765.1 Ferruginibacter sp.
TCGTAATATTTTTTCGGGCGTACCAGAGGATCTTAGCGACAATAAGCCACAACGCTGGCGTAACCTGCTGTTACTGGCATTGGGACAAAAAAAAATGTTTAAAAATCCGTTGGTGGCCGCAATGCATTTGGTAATTTATGCTGGTTTTATCATCATCAACCTGGAAGTGCTTGAAATTGTACTGGATGGTATCGCTGGAACGCACCGCTTATTCTTTCCATTTCTTGGTGGCTTTTACACCTTTCTGATTAACTTTTTTGAAATACTCGCTTTGGGTGTAATCATTGTTTGTGTCGCCTTCCTCAGCCGCAGAAATATTTTAAAGTTGAAACGCTTTATCAGCAAAGATCTAAATGGCTGGCCGCACAGCGATGCCAATTATATACTGATTGCGGAAATTATTTTGATGAGTTTATTCCTCACTATGAACGCCGCTGACCGGGCTTTGCAATTACAGGGCAGCGAACACTATCATGACACGGGCAATTTTATTTTCTCTGGTTTGCTGGCGCCCGTATTTAGTAATTTCTCGGCTGCTACTTTAATCACCATCGAAAGATCCTGCTGGTGGATACATATTGTTGGCATACTTGCTTTTTTAAATTATTTGCCTTATAGCAAGCACTTACACATTGTGCTTGCCTTTCCAAATGCATATTATGCCAGGCTGCCGTTACCCGGTAAAATTACCAATATGCCCAGCGTGCAAAACGAAGTAATATACATGATGCAACCGGAGTTGGCACCCACAAACGGCAATGCGCAACCGTTGAAGTTTGGGGCCAAGGATGTGCAGGACCTTAGCTGGAAAAATTTGCTGGATGCCTACAGTTGCACCGAGTGCGGCCGCTGCAGCGACGCCTGTCCGGCTAACATTACCGGCAAACTGTTGAGCCCCAGGAAAATAATGATGGATACCCGTGACCGCCTGACCGAAGTAGGCAAAAATATCACCGCCAACAAAACCTTTCAACCCGATGGTAAAACGCTTGTCAACAATTATATTTCGGTGGAAGAATTAAGAGCCTGTACCACCTGCAATGCCTGCGTGGAAGCCTGCCCGGTAAGCATTAGCCCGTTAGATATCATCATGCAGTTGCGCCGGTCACTCATTATGGAAGACAGCAATGCGCCGCAGGAATGGAACACCATGTTCAGTAATATAGAAAACAATTTTGCCCCCTGGAAATTCAGTCCCGATGACCGGGATAAATGGGTGGAGGATATGGCGTAAAGGCGGAACGTTGTGGTTATTATTTCTGTAATAAGAACTTTATTGATGGCTAAAAAACAAGAGGAAATTTATAAGCTTCTCATCGGTGTAGATTCTCATAGAGGCAACTAATTATTATTCAGAAATAAACAAACAAATACGAACACAGCGTCGAAGATCCTAATCTTTCTAAATTACAGTAACAAGTATCAGTAAGCAGCAAATAAATACTCCTACACCGCAAACGAAGTGCCGCAGCCACAAGTCTTGCTTGCATTGGGATTGTTAAAGGTAAAGCCGCGGCTGTTTAAACCGCCCGCCCAATCTACTTCCATACCAGTTAAATATATATCATGCGCTTTTTCCATAATGCAGGGAATGCCTTCAATTTCAAAATGGCTGTCCTTTTCAGTTGGGGCGTCAAAACCCAATATATAAGTCATGCCGCTGCAACCGCCGCCCTTTACGCCCACCCTTAATACCTGGGCAGTATCAAACCCATCCTCATTCATCAGGCGCTTAATTTCATTGACTGCATTGCTGGTAAAACTTACGGGGGTTGTTACTATTGTTTCCATCTAAAATAATTTAAAACAAAGGTAATCTATTTTAAAAAATGACCTTGGCTACTACTTTTCGAATACAGGAAATTTTTGGCGTTACTTTCCTTTACTTTTGTAAAAAATTACCCATGATTTTATTGGAATTTACGCTGCAGGACGTTCAGACAATCCTTATTGTGTTAGGTATTGTAATAGTATTGCTCATTGGCTCGTTGTTTTTTCTGTTAACCGAATTTAGAAGTCTTAAAAGTACGATTGACCAGAAACGCCCGGCAACCGCCGACAACAGTTTGTTGCGTTTACAGGCTTACGAAAGGCTCACCCTGCTTGCCGACAGAATATCTTTAAAAAACCTGGTGACCAGGATGCATGATACACAGTATTCCGCCAGGGAATTGGCTGCCGGATTGATACAAACCATTCGTACAGAATACGAGCACAACATCACCCAGCAAAATTATGTTAACCCGGAAGTTTGGAAAGCCATGACCAATTTAAAAGACCAGAATATTTACATCATCAATGAACTGGCTGGCACTTTACCACCCAACGCCACTGCACTTGATTTAAGCAGAAATATTCTTCAGTATACCACGTCTGACAATGCCGAGCTAAGCGGCATCGTATTAAACGCCATTCAATATGAGGTTAAAAAGTTAATTTAACCAGCTGATTTGATTTAATAACCAACACATGTCTACATCCACGAAAAAAAAAATATTTACCGATTCAGGCATTGAAATAAAAGAGTTATACCAACCCGCAGATGCAACGCCTGACATGGAATTGCCCGGTGAGTTTCCTTTTACCAGAGGGGTGCAACCTGACATGTACCGCGGAAAACTCTGGACCATGCGGCAATACGCAGGATTCAGTACGGCAGAGGAAAGCAATAAACGATATCACTACCTGTTATCGCAAGGCGTAAGCGGCTTAAGTGTTGCGTTCGATTTGCCTACACAAATTGGGTACGACAGTGACCATGCATTATCTGAAGGAGAAGTAGGAAAAGTGGGGGTCGCCATCGATTCACTCGATGACATGGAAATATTATTTGATGGCATTAAGGTGCAGGACATCACCACCTCCATGACCATCAATGCCACAGGTTTTATTTTGTTGGCCTTCTATGTAGCACTGGCAAAAAAACAAGGAGCCGATCTGCA
>JANYFI010000693.1 GCA_025362765.1 Ferruginibacter sp.
GCTGAATTTATTGGCCGTAACGGCACCCTCACTAATCCCGATGCATTAACAAGGGCAAAACTGTCGGGTAAAACAGGGGCGGCACTTGACCCCTGCGCTGCCATCCAGGTGGTATTTGATATAGCAGAAGAGCAGGAAAGAGAAATTATTTTCAGGCTGGGCGCGGGTAAAACCCTGGAGGATGCCACCAGTATAATCCAAAATTTTGAAGGTGCCGCGGCAGCCCGAAATGCCCTTGAAAAAGTACATGCCTTCTGGCAAAAAACACTCGGTGCCGTTCAGCTTAATACACCCGACAGGGCCCTCAATATTTTAGCCAACGGCTGGCTTAACTACCAAACACTGGCTTGCCGGGTATGGGCAAGAAGTGGCTTCTATCAATCAGGCGGAGCCTTTGGTTTCAGGGACCAGTTGCAGGATGTTTTATCGTTGGTACATAACAAACCTGAACTGTTGAGACAACAAATTTTACTGTGTGCCTCCCGGCAATTTAAAGAAGGCGATGTGCAACACTGGTGGCATCCGCCAACAGGCCGGGGCGTTCGCACCACCTGTTCTGACGATTATTTGTGGTTGCCTTACGCCGCTACAAAATATGTTATCACGACAGGCGATGAGGAGATACTTGATGAGCCCGTATATTTCCTGGAGGGTAGATTACTAAACGAAGGAGAAGAATCTTATTTTGACCTGCCAATAAAATCAGATACCGCTTCTACCCTTTACGAGCATTGCGTACGGTCAATTGAACATGGGTTAAAATTTGGTGTAAACGGACTACCATTAATGGGTACCGGCGACTGGAATGATGGCATGGACAGGGTGGGCGATCATGGTAAAGGAGAAAGTGTTTGGCTGGCATTTTTTTTATATAATATTTTGGTGCATTTTAAGCAGATAGCGGCTATAAAAAAAGATACTGCTTTTGTAAATAAATGTACCGTGGAAGCTGAAAAACTGAAGCTAAATATAGATAACAATGCCTGGGACGGCGAATGGTACCGCCGTGCCTATTTTGACGACGGCACTCCATTGGGCAGTCATGAAAATGAGGAATGCAGGATAGATTCTATTGCCCAAAGCTGGTCTGTATTATCTGGCGGCGGAAATAAAACACGGTCGCTGCAAGCCATGCAGTCGGCTGATAAATACCTGGTGCAAAAAGATGACGGGTTGATACAATTGTTTACACCACCATTTGATAAATCGGCCCTGAACCCTGGTTACATAAAGGGCTATGTACCGGGAGTAAGAGAAAATGGTGGCCAATATACCCACGCCGCTATATGGCTGGTAATGGCTTTTGCAGCCCTGAATAATAAAAAAAGAACCTGGGAATTGCTACAGATGATTAACCCGCTGAACCGAGGTAATACTGCGGATAAAATAGCGGTGTACAAAACCGAGCCTTACGTAATTGCCGCAGATGTATATGCGGAACCGATGCACAAAGGCCGTGGCGGCTGGACGTGGTATACAGGCTCAGCAGGTTGGATGTATCAACTCATTTTAAATTCTTTCGCAGGGCTGAAAAAAGAAGGAGATTGTTTGCGCTTTACACCTTGCTTTCCCGAAACATGGGCGTCTGTAAAAATTACTTATCAGCACAACGACACGCCACTTGCAATTGAAATAATACAACAAAAAATAGATGAAAGACAGGTTAGTAAATTAATTGTAAATGGGGAAGAGCAGCCTGAGATGTTCTTTTCACTTTCAGAAGTGACGGTTCTTACCAAAGCGACTGTAACTGATTAACGACGGGGTGCTACGGTTAAATATTTAATGATGCTATCACTAAATATTTAACCGCCGGTGCCTTTTGCCCTCGTAAAATTTCTTCGATAAAAGATCGTAAGCAAGTCGATATACAACATGACTGTTGCCGGGAAACTATTTAAAACCCTTATCAAACCTAACGGAGTTCACCCAACCGGTGTTTAAAGGAGCAGAACAAGAACCGTTATCAGTAAGCAATTGAACAATTTGGGTGATTTTCAGCACGCGATACAACATACAAAAACAGCCTGTAAAATTTTACAGGCTGTTACATTTCTATTACATTTTTAAAGAGGATGCGGTTGTTAAGCCGTTACAAGGTTATCGTCCTTATCTTCAAAAATAATCTGCTCATCCCGCTCTTCCATTGGAATCTTGCGTATAAAGTCATCATAACCATCATCTTCATGATTACTATATGCTCCATAGGCATCCATGCTATACCCTATTAAACCATTATCGGCTTCAATCAAATAAATAATAGAAGAATCTGAAGGATCAGAATCTCCTTCAAAACGATATGTTTTAATGATCTTTAGCTGATCGGGAGTGTAATATTTTCCATTACCAATACTAAAACCTTCTGGTGCCATTCTAAACTCGTTATCATGCTTTTTGATACGCAGCTTTTCCAGCACCGAAGATAGCGTTGTCATTTCACCGGGAGTAATACTCATAATTGTAAGTTTAAAAATGATTGAAATTATTGTAGGATTCACTATACTAACTTCATACCAGCTTTTGTGAATGCAATCGCAAATGCTGGTGTTAGTTTTCGTAGTTTTTTATTTTGTTGTACAATGTCTTTCTGTCAACATTTAAAATAATAGCCGCCTTGGTTTTATTAAAATTCACTTCTTTCAGCACTTTCATAATGGCTTCGTACTCCGCCTTTGCGGCAGTATCTTTCAAAAAAATATCCTTTCTTACAAGAGGAATATTTTCTGTATGATTATTGTGCTGATTATCACGGACACCATTTTGATGCTGGTCGTTTTGATATTCTTTATTGGCATACTGCAATATAATTTCCGTAGGTAATAAATTGGCGGTAATCAATGCGTCATTGCAAAGTAATACAGATCGCCTGATCACATTTCTGCATTCGCGGAGATTACCCGGCCATGAATAATTAACAAACATATCAATAACATCCGGAGCAAATCCTTTTATCTCTTTGTTTAACTCCCCGCAGGTGTTTTTCAAAAAGAAATTGGCGAACAATGGAATATCTTCCTTACGCTGGCGCAACGGAGGCAGGTATATACAAAACTCATTGAACCGGTGATACAAATCTTCCCTGAATTTACCTTTTCTGTAAGCATCCTGCAAATTTTCGTTGGAGGCTACAATAATCCTGATATCGAGTGATATCTCTTTTGTACCACCCACTCTTTTAAATTTCCGCTCCTGAATTACCCTTAAAAGTGAAGCCTGGATGTCATAAGACAAATTAGCTACTTCATCCAAAAAAAGGGTGCCTTCGTTGGCCATTTCAAAGTGTCCTTCCTTATCTGCCTGTGCTCCCGTAAAAGCTCCTTTAACATGGCCGAATAATTCACTGCCGGCGAGCTCCTTCGATAATGTACCACAGTCCATTGCCACAAAAGGCTTGTTTTTCCGGTGACTTAAATCATGAATTTTTTTGGCGACAACTTCTTTACCAGTGCCGCTTTCGCCGTATAAAATGATACTATAATCAGTTGTAGCAACTATCTCCACCTGGCGATACAATTCTTTAGTACTCTCGGCATGGCCAGCTAAAAACTATTATCGTCCTTCAGTGGATTACTCTTTAACGGACTTAACTTTTGTCTATCCCCATTGTTATTAAAACGATTTAGTGCGTTTTTTAACACGTTCAACACCTCGTCTGGAATTAACGGCTTGGTGATGTAATCGTACGCTCCCAGCTTTATTACTTCTACCGCAATTTTAATATCGCTGTATCCTGTAATAATTAAAACGATTGCGTTTGGATTAACTGCTTTTATTTCCATTAATACATCCTTTCCGTCCTTATCGCCTAATCTAAAATCAGAAATCACAATATCAAAGGGCGATTGCTTAAATTTTTCAATGCCCTCATTGGCAGAATAGGATACTTCTACCTCGTAGCTATTGCGATTTAGAAACCCACTTAACAAAGTACACATATCCAGATCATCGTCAATAATCAGAATTTTTTTCTTCATAATACATATTGTTTTCGATTGGTTGTTATTTGAAAACTATAGTACGCAATTGAAAATATCCTGCCACTTTTTTACGATTGTACCTCAATCTCTGCTGTTGAAAGATGGGGAGAAAATTCATCATTGTGTGGACTTATTTTTTTGGTATTGGATATAAACGCTTTTTAAAGGCGACGGTAAGTTGGCGTTAAAATTGCCACCATTTATCAAAATATTTAAAGTGGTGGATACCCTTGATAAAGAAAATATGGAGGTGCTGATAATAGATGACGAAAAGGATATCTGCTATTTGCTTAGCAATCTTTTAAAGAAAAAACAAATTCACTCAACGTATGTTAATTCTTTAAGAGCCGCAGCTACTATACTTGAAACGAATTATCCAGGAATTATTTTTCTTGATAATCACCTGCCGGATGGATTGGGAGTAAATTTCGTGAGTTATATCAAACGATTTCATCCTGCATCAAAAATTGTAATGATTACCGCACATGATACAATAGCGGATAAAAATAAGGCATTCAAAGAAGGTGTAGACTATTTTATCAGTAAGCCATTTTCAAAAGATACTGTAAATACTTTAGTGGAGACACTATCTAATTAATAAAAAATTCCACCTTGTTAAAAAGGTGGAATTTGAAACCAAAACCTGAGCGTACTATTAGCTTCTAAATACTTCTCTTTTAGTAATTTATCTAATCAGATTTTTTTCCAGCCTTGCTGATTAAATACAACACTACTCCCACTACTAAAATTACTATCACAATACCAGACCACATGCCGGCTTTGAATATATCTCCAATAGCCTGGCATCCTGAAAATAACATACCACTTAAAATAAGTGCCGACGCAGTTAAAATATTTGCTTTGTTCATTAGGTGTTTTTTTATTAAAAAAATGATTGATGAATTGCTGTTTACTTAAGTTAGTATTATGTTAAGAATCAAATGACGGATCGTTTTGTGATTGGTGAGTGGTCAATGGTGAATTATTGACCACTCACTATTCACAATTCACATTTAAATTGAACCCAAACAATACAATGCCATATATATTATAATCATGCCGATAATTTTAACAAACGGCAGGTAGATAAAATAACAGCAGCAAAGCGATACATACTATTCTATTGATGAGCCCTATATTCCTCAGGTGTAGAAAATGCTTCCCGACCGTGGTCATTAACTGTGGAAAACAAATAAAAAAATCGATAGTAAGTATGTTTTAGGTGCCCTGATACAACTTGTTGCAAAATATTAACAGTCCTCAGTGATTATTGGCAGAATTTTGGAAACAGGTTTCTTAAATAAATATTCATAACGCTAAAACAAAAAATCATGTCAAAAGGAAAATTAATA
Source organism: Ferruginibacter sp. (assembly GCA_025362765.1). Classification (GTDB taxonomy): domain Bacteria; phylum Bacteroidota; class Bacteroidia; order Chitinophagales; family Chitinophagaceae; genus Ferruginibacter. The sequence continues at coordinate 5,330 of JANYFI010000693.1, forward strand.
ACAGGTATAATAGCTGGTGCGGCAGCTGGTGCGATAGTAGGAATTTTAATGGCGCCTGATAAAGGATCTGAAACAAGAAAGAAGATTGCAAAAAAAGGAAATGACCTTTCAGGATCGGTTAGGGATGGCTATAATAAAATTACCAACACCGTAACTGAAAAATACAATAATCTAAAAGGTGATGCTAAAGAATTGGCGGATAAAGCTAAACAAGCTGAAATCATCGAAAATCATCATGCTGAAAAAGCACTTTAGTGTTATAAATATGACCTGGCAATTCTAATAATTGTACCTCGTTAACACGTAATTTACCTGTTAACAGTAAATATATCGTAAACAGGTTACTCTATTTATGATGTGTCTAAGAGGCACTATAAATTATATATAGATCGTTGCCGGGTCATACTTTTTAACCATTTTAAATAACGAGAAGCAGTTTATTCTTACTATAGCATGAACATCCACAATAGAAAAGAGCTTAAAGAAGAGATTGATAAACTTAGCAACTTAAGCAATGCGACAGAAGATGTTATGCTTGATCATATAGCCTCTATAAGGCGTTTTCTAAATCCGGTGATTCAGATAAATAAATTGCTTTCTGTAACAGCAGAAAGAAAGCCGCAACGGTTTTTAAATCTTCTTGATGATGCGGTTGATGCTACGGCATACGCTGTGTCAGATAAAATATATTCCGGCGATAACGATACTTTTTTTGGGCGGACAATAAGTGGCATTACACAAAAAAGCATTTATACCCTGTTTGATCGCAACCGGGAAAAAATAAAATCACTAAGCGTTACAATCGTTAAAAAAATATTTAGCTCCCTCTCCTAAAAAAAATACCATGAAAAAATACAACTATGCGGATGAGATTATAAAAGACGATAATGATTTTCTTCAGCAGACTGAATTATTAGCAAAGGATCCTGTAAAAGAAAAAATAGTCAATGAACAGGATCAGCAAATTGTATTAAATAACGATGAGGATAAAAATAATTCGGATGAAGTTTTTCAGGCTTTTGAAGAAGGCGTTAGAAACGATAACATCAGTACGGAAGAAAAAAAAGAAGATAATAAGCGGTCTGGAAGTAAAAAAGCAACCGGACAATAACGTATTTTCAATACGTTTGTTAGCAGTTATCTTCTCAAATAAAAATCCGGATAAATTACTTTATCCGGATTTTTATTAAGTATGCCATCCCTTATTTTCTTAGGACGGTTTTTTTCACTCCATCAAAAATACTCTCCCATAATAGATTAAAAAAAGACTTTTGCAGGTCTCTTTTAAAGTCAATTTGCCCTACATATGTATTATCATTTTTAGGATTGTCGTTTGCAATCAGCGTATTGGCAATTATAGACAATAAGCCACGTTTTTTTAACTCGTCGTTATTGTTCAAT
>JANYFI010000708.1 GCA_025362765.1 Ferruginibacter sp.
CGGCCAAATTTATTATCGAACCACAATTTTTTTGCATCCAAGGTAGATTTTCCGGCTTCCTTAAACTTCACCGATTTAATGGGATACTTGGTTACCTGGTTGCCAATGCTGCTGCGGCCTTTTATCTCCAACTCTTCAAAATAAAATTCCAGTTCTTTTTTCTTGGCGGTGCAATTGGGGCTCAGCACAATCTTAACTACTTCCGCTTCGCCATTGGGGTTGGTGGTAAAATAATGCACCCGGCTTTTTTCCGCGCCTTTGGTAAGATCATATTCCTTGTCCCTGGTGATGGCCGTTACATTAAAACGCTTGGCATAACTAACCCCGGTTTTTCCATCGGCATACACCATATTATAAGTAGTGCGCTCATCACTTTTTTGAAATACGGCTACATGAATGATATCCTTGCCAATAAATATTTTGTCACTCACCCGCACCACTTTCATGATACCGCTTTTTGTAAAGGCAATGATGTCATCGAGGTCGCTCACTTCTGCAATTAGTTCGTCTTTTTTTAGAGCCGTGCCTATAAAACCATCCGCATAATTCACATACAACTTAATGTTGGCAATGGCTACAGACTTCGCCTGTATAGTGTCGAACAATTTAATTTCGGTTTTACGTTCCCTGCCTTTGCCAAATTTTTTCAGCAGGTTTTCGTAATAAGCTACCGCAAATTCCGTGAGGTGTTCCAGGTCGTATTTTACCTGTTTGATGTCGGCTTCCAGTCCTTTGATCTGATCATTGAGTTCATCAATATCCAGTTTATAAATACGGCGTACCGGTTTCTCTGTTAGTTTAACAATGTCTTCTCTGGTAATATCCCGACGCAATAATTTTTTGAAGGGTTCAAAAGCTTTGTCAATTGCGATGAGTACTTTATCCCAGGTTTCATGTTTCTTCTCTAGTTCCTTGTAAATTTTTTCTTCAAAAAATATTTTTTCCAGCGACGTGTAATGCCATTTTTCATTCAGTTCACCCAGCTTTATTTCGAGTTCTCTTTTCAGCAGGTCTTTGGTATTGTCGGCTGAAACCCTTAAAAGTTCCGGCACACCGAGAAACTGTGGCTTGTCCTTCGCAATTACGCAGGCGTTGGGCGAAATGCTTACTTCGCAATCGGTAAAGGCATACAATGCATCAATGGTAATATCAGATGAAATACCCGGCGCCAGTTCAATGATGATTTCCACCTCAGCCGCAGTGTGATCATTTACTTTTTTAATTTTTATTTTTCCCTGGTCGGTGGCTTTTACAATGCTCTCCATCAGTTGCGTGGTAGTAACACCATAAGGCACGCTCCTGATCACCAATGTCTTTTTATCCAATTCTTCAATGATGGCTCTTACCCTTATTTTTCCACCACGTTTGCCCTCATTGTAATTGGTGGCATCCATCGTGCCGCCAGTTAAAAAATCGGGCAGCAGTTCAAATTTCTTTCCTTTTAAATATTTGATGGAAGCGTCAATGAGCTCACAAAAATTATGAGGCAAAATCTTTGTTGCCAATCCAACGGCGATACCTTCCGCACCTTGCGCCAGCAGCAACGGAAATTTCATCGGCAAGGTTACCGGTTCATTCTTACGGCCATCGTAACTCAATGCCCATTCCGTAGTCTTTGCGTTGAAAGCTACTTCCAGCGCAAACTTGCTTAGCCTTGCTTCAATGTATCTTGGTGCGGCCGCATCGTCGCCCGTGCGCACATCGCCCCAGTTTCCCTGTGTTTCAATGAGCAAATCTTTTTGCCCCAGGTTTACGAGCGCATCGCCAATACTCATATCGCCATGCGGATGGTATTGCATGGATTGGCCGATGATATTGGCGACCTTATTAAAACGGCCGTCATCCATTTCCTTCATGGCATGCAGGATGCGGCGCTGTACCGGCTTTAGGCCATCTTCAATGGCAGGTACCGCTCTCTCCAAAATAACGTAGCTGGCGTAATTTAAAAACCATGTTTTGTATTGTCCGCCAATGCCACTGTCTGTATGGATATAATCTTCTTTATTTTTACTTGTTGCCATTGTTTAAACCTCGTTGTTATTATTGCTTATTCATAAAATTCGAACAGATATTTTTCATTGTATTCCACTCCGAATTTTAGTAAAAAATCGATGTATTCCTGTTTAAATGTTTTTTTTGTGATGTTTTTTTGATGCAGTATATATTTAACCACCCTATTGTATTAATTAAGTACTACTGATTTCAAACAGGCGTTGATTGTCTTTTTAATTACCTCATCAGGGCATTCCTTTTATAACAACACTAACACCAATACACTTGCTAAATAGGAGCATCCCCTTAAACGCCCCGCTTAATAGTTATACAAATATCATCCCTCATACAACTCCAGCGGCTGGCCATTAGGATCGTAAAAAAAGCAAAATCTTTTATTGGTTATTTCATC
>JANYFI010000732.1 GCA_025362765.1 Ferruginibacter sp.
ATAACTTTGATTTAGCAAGAAAAAAAAATATGATTTACGGTCAATAATCAATGGTATACTTTACCTGGTTAAAACAGGTTGTCAATGGCGAATGTTGCCGGGTGATTTTGCTCCATGGAAAATAGTGTACTACTATTTTTCAGCCTGGAAAAAGAAAGGTGTTTGGGAAGATATACACGAATTGTTAGTAGAAAAAGGGAGGGTACTACATGGTAAAAACGAAGAGCCGACAGTAGGTATTATAGATGCCCAGTCAGTATCGGTACAAGATAGAACTGGGGCTAGCAGCGCTATAGCTGGAAGAAGATCATCAAAATTTTTGCAGATGGCGGGTATAGAGTCGAATTAATAAAGAAAGTAAAAAAGAAATTTAAAATAGAATTGGAGATAATAAAAAGAGATGAATTGCATACATTTGAAATATTACCAAAACGATGGATTGTAGAAAGAACATTTGCATGGATTGATACCAACAGACGGAACTCAAAAAACTATGAACGGCTAAACAACACCAGCGTAACGATGAGACATTTATCTGCTATAAGGATTATGCTCAATCGTTTTTAGACAGCTTCTAAGACTATCAAGCTTTTTTCGATCGGGATGAAACAAAAAAAGACCTTATTATCCTCCCGCCACTACTGGCCAAAAGACGATAATAAGGTCATTCTTTTATAAATAGGTTTTGCTGGGGCTTATACTGATAAATTCCCGCAGCCGCAACTATTTACTTTTTCAATTTACTCACCTGGTCATTATAAAATTTAACCGTTTCAATTACGTCGGGTACACTGTTGGTCCAGTTGGATTCATGCTCAATTGAAAACATTCCTTTGAAATTCTGCCTGTTTAATTCAGCGAATACAGGTGCAAAATCAATCACGCCTTTACCCACAACCGTGTCTCTGGCGTCAGTTTTATCAAAGGTCACGATGTCTTTCAGGTGAACTCCGTAAATATGTCCTTCCAGTTTTTTCAGGCAATCCACCAGGTTTAAACCATTGCGTGCCCAGTGCCCCAGATCGGCACAGGAACCAATATTAACATGGCCCTTAGTGGCAGCTAACACTGAATCGGGACTCCAGTAAACATTTGGTTTGGGATGATCGTGAATGGCGATTTTGATGCCATACACACCAGCCAGGCTGTCAGCAAGATCCCACTGTGTTTTAATAGGTTCTGAGGTGATATAACTTAAGCCGAATTCTTTGGCCAGTTCGAAAGTCTTTATCCATTCATCTTTGCCATTGGGCGTTGTTACACCCATTGCTACCATCTGAATATTGTGTTGTTTCAGAATATCTTTTAATTTTTGCCTGCCCGCTGCAGACATACTTATACCAAAAGTATCCTTACTGGTTTTGTCCAGCGGCTGCCCGAGGAAAGCCTCCACGTACCGAACACCGGCGCTATCCGCCTTGGCAATGGCTTCGCTTTGTGTAAACAACCTGAATGTCCATAATTGTACCCCAATCTTCCAACCGGCGGTATTATCCACCTGAGCAGTAGCGCTGTCTTTAGAATCGGTCGCGACAGCGTCTTTTGAGGAAGATGCATTGTTGCAGGAGAAAAAAGTTACCAGCGCTGCAAGGACGCTAAAAAGGAAAATGTTTTTTTTCATTCTGGCGAGTTTATAATTTTTTTGTTAAACGATGAGTGTGTAATTTACTATTAACTACAATAGCGTAAAAATTTTTGTGTTGCTTTTTTTTGCGAAGACGAAGTCAACTGAATTTTAATAAACAACACCAGCCTGTTGCAGCACTTGTTCCATTATTTTACTTACGGTGAGTGTGAACTGGTGAGGCACTTTACTGCTTTGCAAAAAGCCATTGTCAAGACAATGCATCACTTCCTTTATCTCATGTTCAAAACCATTGCTTTGGTGTGGCATAGAAAAATGCTCATTTGTTCCGTCATTTAAAATAAGCGTAAAATCAGTGGCTTTAAACCAGGGGTTATCAATTTTTATGCGGCCCTTTGTGCCAATGATGGTTGCTTCCAGCGGCGTATTAAAACTGATAGAAGAAATCAATTGTGCGGTTTGTCCACCGGGGTATTGCAGCAGCATATTGGCATATATATCCGCACCACCTTCGGTAAGTTTTGCTACAGATTGAACAACAGATGGAGCCCCCAAAATAAGCGTAGCCAATGCTATTGGATAAATACCCACATCCATTACCGAGCCACCGCCAAGCGCCATTTTAAATAAGCGGCTCTCCGCATCAAAGGCTGCGGTAAATCCAAAATCTGCCTGCAGGTATTGCGGTTCGCCGATGGCATCTTCTTTAATAAGGTCTTTTATTTTTTCAATAAAGGGCATGCAGGCGGTCCACATACCTTCCATCAAAAACAGTTTTTTTTCCGTAGCAGCGGCAAGCATCTCCGTTGTTTGTTGCACAGAGAGCGACATAGGCTTTTCGCAAAGCACCGGTTTGCTGTTTTGCAAACAAAGCAACGTATGAGCATAATGAAATGAATGCGGCGTGGCGATGTAAACCACGTCCACATTTTCATCTTTCACCAGGTCTTCATAACTGGTATAGGCTTTTACCGCCTTATAACGGGTGGCATAATCTTCTGCCCTGGCTGCATCTCTCGAAGCTACCGCATATACCTCCGCGCCTGCAGTTGCGCTTAATGCGGTGCAAAATTTATCAGCAATTCTTCCGGCACCCAGGATGCCCCAGCGATAGTTTTTTTTCATATACAACAATTAATTTTTAAGAAAATTAAAATTTGGGCAGCAGTTTATAAACTTTTCAGCATCCATTTGGAACAACCAAAATGTACACTGTTTCCCAAAGGTCCGTCCAAATAACTGAA
>JANYFI010000763.1 GCA_025362765.1 Ferruginibacter sp.
GATGAAAAGTTTGATTACGCCTGGCGCAATATGGGCGATGCGTATTTACGGTTGCGCAAATACAAAGATGCTATAGAGGTGTTACAGAAAGTACTTGAACTGGCAAGACCTGAAGATGTTATTTACGAAGCCATCGGTCACTGTTACGATAAATTGCACAACTATGCGCAGGCAAGATTTAATTACCGTAAGGCAACCCATTTAAACCAGGACGACAGCCAGTTGTTTTATAAAATTGCCGTTACCTATATGAATGAAGGGGTATGGGACAGTGCCATAAAAAACCTCCACATTGCCATGCGCATTCACCGCCTGCAACCCGAATACAATCTCGCCATGGGACAGTGTTTTATGGAACAGGGAAAAATAGAAGAGGCTGTACAATATTTTGGCAACGTGGTACGCAATAAACCTAAAAACAGCAATGGCTGGCTTGAATTATTAAAATGTTTGTATCATGCCAAATGTTTTGATGAGGGCCTTGAATATGTAGAACATGCCCTTGAATTAACCAACGAAAAATCAATCTTTCTTTTCTACAAAAGCGCTTTTCTTTTGGCTGTCGGTAAATCCAGGGAAGCCATGATTCAACTGGAATCCGGCATGGCAAAAAGCCCTAAACTTGTAAAAAAGTTCATAGAATTAAATCCGGCTGTTTTACAAAATCAACTGGTGGTGGATATTATAGCCAGGTTCAAACGCAACAAATCAATTTAGTTATCCCTTTGTTTTTGAGTGTTTCAATTACTAACTATTAATAGTCAATGGTTATCTTTGCGCCAATCAAAAAAATAACGGGATGAATTTTAATCTTTCTCAAATACCGGAGCGTCATAAAAAGCCACGTACGCATGGTATCACAATGGTTATGGACAAAGGGTTAAGTGTGCAGGAAGCCGAGAATTTCATGAGTGTTTCTCATCCACATGTAGATATTGTTAAGCTTGGTTTTGGAACAGCCTTTGTTACACCTACATTGAAAGAGAAATTGGAGGTGTACCGTTCTTATGATATTCCGGTTTATTTTGGGGGTACTTTATTTGAAGCTTTCCTTATTCGTAATCAGTTTGACGATTACATAGAAGTATGTAACGAATTTGATATTAAATATGTTGAAGTAAGCGACGGTTCTATAACCATACCTCACACTGAAAAATGTGGATACATTGAGAAACTGGCGAAGAATTTTATAGTGTTAAGTGAAGTGGGCAGTAAAGATGCCGCACACATTATGCCCCCCTATAAATGGATAGAACTGATGCGTGCTGAGCTGGAAGCAGGCTCAACGTATGTGATTGCCGAAGCCAGGGAAGCGGGCAACGTCGGAATTTATCGCGGCAGCGGTGAAGTGAGAGAAGGCCTGGTACAGGAAATTTTAACACAGATTCCGGAAGATAAAATTTTGTGGGAAGCACCGCAAAAAGCACAACAGTTGTACTTCCTGGAATTAATTGGCTGCAACGTTAACCTGGGCAATATCGCACCTACAGAAGTTATTCCTTTGGAAGCCATGCGCATTGGACTTCGGGGAGATACTTTTGAACTTTACTTAAATAAATAGTGCGATAATGAATGTGTATGGATTGATTGGATATCCGTTGGGGCACTCTTTTTCAAAACAATATTTTACCGAAAAATTTGTAAGGGAAGGTATATCCGAATGTAAATACGAGTTGTTTCCCATTGAAAGTATTGATCAGTTTCCAGTACTCATCAGTCATCAGCCTGACCTAAAAGGGTTGAACGTAACTATTCCCTATAAAGAGCAGGTGTTACAATTTGTTACACATTTATCCGCCGAAGTAGCAGCTATTGGTGCTGCCAATTGTATTAAGGTAAACGAAAACGGGCTTACAGCCTATAATACAGACATCGTAGGCTTTGAACTGTCTTTTTGCAAACTGCTGCAACCGCATCACAAAAAAGCATTGGTGCTGGGAACCGGCGGGTCGTCAAAAGCAGTTCAGTACATTTTGAAAAAACTTGGAATCGAATTGTTAGTGGTGTCCAGAACAGAAAAGAGGCATAGAGGCTACGTAACCTACGGTATGATAGACGAAGCACTGATGAGCGAATACACTGTGATAATCAATTGTTCTCCCGCCGGCATGTCTCCCAACGATCACACTTTTCCGTTGATTCCCTATCAGTTTATAACTACGCAACATTATTTATACGATTTGGTATATAAACCAGCCAAAACGTTGTTTCTGCAAAAGGCAGAAGAGAAAGGAGCGTTAACACAAAACGGCCAAGAGATGCTGACATTACAGGCAGAAGCGGCCTGGAAAATATGGAACAGTCATCAATGATTCTTAACGGTCAACATACTTTTTAAAATCTCCGGAATAGCGGTTACTTTTTTATGTTTGTAATGGTAGCAAACCATGCCTGTTTTAGCATTGGCTAATAAAATGTGTTGTTTATTCCGGCTGGTAAAAAGCTGGTAATACAATTCAAACCCAGCACTGGTCAATTCTCCAACATTTATCTCCACTTCAATAATATCGCTATAAAATGATTCCTGTTTAAATTCCAGGGCGAGGTCGCTCATAATAAGGCCGACACCATCAATATTGAGTTCGGTAAAATGATGACTGGTTAGCCACTGCATCCTCGCCTCATGCAGTATCGAAACGAAGGCATCATTACCCACATGATTTCCATAGTTGATATCACTGATTCTTACCGGTATGCTGGTGGTAAAGATGGAGTGTGAAGGAACAACAAGTTTTATTCTTGCCATGATGAATTGATGAGTTGAAATGGTTGCTGCAAATTAGCTTTATATTTTTTAGACGTTCCAGCTAAAGCGTTCCAGGCTTTCCGCTGCAATCCCAAACGCAAAAAGCTTCGAAAAAATCATTGAATATCTTTCAAAAATTTGATCATTTTAGTCATCGCTTTTTTTCGGTGACTAAATTTATTTTTTTCTTCCATCGTCATCGCTGCAAATGTTTTTTCACTTCCGGTTGGTACAAAAACAGGATCGTATCCAAAACCATTTTCACCCTTTCTTTCTTTTAAAATAGCGCCTTCACATATCCCTTCAAACTGCACTTCTTTCCCATTCAATATAAGCGAAATTACTGTTCTGAACCTGGCTTGACGATTTTGCTTTTTTTGCAACTTCTCAATTAGTTTATCAATATTAGCATCAAAGGATCTGTCCTCGCCGGCGTATCGGGCGCTCTTTACCCCAGGCTCACCATTCAGCGAGAGTACTTCCAGGCCAGTATCTTCACTAAAACAATTTTGGCCTGTAAGGGTATAAATCGTTGTAGATTTCTCCGTTGCATTGGCTTCCAACGTATCGTGCGGTTCAGGAATATCAATATCAATGCCTGCATCTTTAAGCGTGCTAACATCAAAAAGGTTTCCCAGCACTGCTTGTATTTCATCAACCTTGTGTTGATTATTAGTGGCGAAAATTAGTTTGTTCATCATTCTGCTATATCGAAAAAAGTTGTTTAAGGCAATTCCATAGTTTTCCTTTTTCTGCTTTGTTGTCTTGTATGTCAAACAATCCTGTGGCAGATAAATAAGTCTGGTTGTTAAATGGCTGAACCTGGTATTTGGGAAATTCAACAGGCAGGCTAATTTGTGCCGGCGTAACGCCCAATAAAATAATTTGAACGGCCTTTAATTCCTGTTCAATTGTTTTGTAAGTAACATTTTTATTCTTTTTTATATTGATGATGGCTACATGCTCCATCGTTAAACTACAAGCTGATAAAATACCCATTAAAAAGTTTAATTGATCATCCGGCAAGTATAGTGTTTCATCATTTGCGACAAGAATGATAATTTTTTTTCGGTTATTACCCAAAAAGCTAAAAGAAGCCGGGGATAACGTTGATAATTCAGATTCCTGACTGAGTATTTCAACAAGTGAGTTGCTATATAATTCCTGTAGCAGAAAGGGCGTTAACTGAATATTATTGATACTCATGGACTGTTACTCTGTGTTTTTTTGTTACTTTGTTGTAAAATTAAGGAATATGATAGCTGCGCAGAATTTTAATATCACTAAAGCAAAACACAGTAAACTGGAAGGAATAAGTTTGGATAATGTGCCTTTTGGTAAATATTTTACCGATCATATGCTGGAAGCAGATTATGAAAACGGGGAATGGAAAACCGCTTCCATTAAACCTTATCAAGCGTTGTCCGTTGCGCCTTCGTTGGCGGCTATTCATTATGGACAGTCTATTTTTGAGGGGATTAAAGCCTATAAAGATGCTGATGGAAATGCAGCTATTTTCAGACCTTATGATAATTTCAAAAGGTTTAATCTTTCTGCTGAAAGAATGGAAATGCCTGTAGTGCCGGAAGAAATATTTATAGAAGGGATGCGCCAGTTAATTGAAATTGATAAAGCCTGGATCCCCAATAAGCCCAACCATTCATTATACATCCGGCCTTTTATGTTCAGCAGCGACGAGGCGATAGGAGTAAGGCCTAGTGAAAAGTATAAATTCCTGGTCATTCTTAGTCCTACCGGGCCTTATTATGCCGCACCGATGCGTATTTATGTAGAAGAGAAGTATGTTAGGGCGGTACAAGGTGGTTATGGCTACGCAAAAGCTGCAGGCAATTACGGCGGGGCATTTCATGCTTCAGCAGAAGCCCACAAACAAGGTTTCGATCAGGTTTTATGGATGGATGCTTTTGAGCACAAATATGTACAGGAATGCGGCACTATGAATGCTTTTTTTGTTATCGGCAACAAGGTAGTAACACCTGGTTTGGAAGATGGAACCATTTTGGCTGGTGTAACCAGGGACAGCACGATTGCAATTTTGAAAGAAATGGGCTATACTGTTGAAGAAAGAAAGTTAAGTATTGATGAAATAATGGATGCTTATAAGGCGGGTACGTTAAATGAAATATTTGGAACAGGTACGGCAGCAACCATTTCGCTGATAAAGGAATTAAAGTATAAAGACTTTGTAATGACATTTGATGTAACCAAATGGACTATTGCCCCCGAAATAAAAGTTAGGATGGACGCTATTAAATATGGGGAGGCTCCCGACAATCATCAATGGATGGTTAAAATTTAGTTTCTCATAATGAATTATGTTGGAACATTATGGATACTGAAACTTAATTGGACAAATTTGGGATTGTTTTTAAAAGGGATCTATTGAGATACCCCGAATGCAAAATATTTTTAGTCAAGCGGTTTAATAATTGCCTCAAACCTTTCCCGGTAAAGCGTTTGAGGCAATCTTATTTTGAAGTCAACTTATTGTGGGCTGCTTGACAAGGCGATTACTTCTGGTAAGTTCTTTTCTTTTTATAAAATTTATTTTAAAAAAAAGGCATTTAGTTTTAATAAAATTTGGATGGTATGTTGATGGCCCTTACCTTCGCACTCCCAAATAAAAAAGGGATAGTTCTTAAAAAATAAAAAGCACTAAAAGTTAGAAGAAATAAAGAAAATTTTTTCAGTTTCTTTCAAATTAAATTAGGCTAATAAAAATAGGATAGTTACTTTTG
>JANYFI010000773.1 GCA_025362765.1 Ferruginibacter sp.
GGCTCATCCGCATGCGGCTTACAATAAAACCAAATTCCCTGTCGCCATGGGCACTTTGGTTAAGGTTCATAAAATCCATGTCTATATCGTTCCATGGAATATCGCGATTAAACTGTGTGTGTAAATGACACAAGGGCTTCTGTAAAATTTTTAACCCACCAATCCACATTTTAGCAGGCGAAAACGTATGCATCCAGGCAATGATACCAATACAATTTTTTGTAGTATTGGCTGCTTCGCACACAGCGTAAATTTCTTCGGTAGACTTAACCGTTGGTTTAAAAATTACTTTAACCGGTATTTGTTTGGCATCGTTTAAAGATGCTGCAATGATGGTAGAATGTTCTGCTACTTTTTTGAGTGTTTCTTCACCATACAAATGCTGGCTGCCGGTTACAAACCAAACTTCAAACTCTTTTAAATTTATCATGTTGTTATTTTTTTGCCGTTAGTACGCCTGCCGGTCAGGCAGGTTAGGACGTTTTATTATTTTTTGCCGTTGATGCGTTTATTATTTTACCAGCCAAAGTACATTTCTCAACATCGTTGTGTCACTCACTTGTACTATTTTTTATGACTGAGCTTTAATCATGTTTTGCTTTTAGAGTTTCCTCAACAGGGAAAATCTGACTAAACCGAAAAAAATCAGACACCAAAAAATCAGACATCAGACATTGCGTTTCTACTTTGACAACACTTCAATATCCGTTACCTGTGTTGGAAACCATACCGTCATTTCGCCCTTGCCGCGGTTGGCCCAACTGTAATAGGGTATTGCCATAAATGGTTGCTTTACGGTAGCAATATTTTCACCGCTGTTAATCACAATCGCCGGTACATCTGATTTTAACACAATTACACCATTCAATAATTCAGGTTTAAATTCTGTTGTAAATACGGCGTTGCCCGGCAGGATGATATTGCCTGCTTTGCCATTGTTGTCTTTCCATTCTGCACAATACATCAGCGGCCCCCGTTGCAATGCTACCTTGCCAATATCTTCTTTCAGTTTTTCGTTGGCTACTACCCTTCTTACTTCCATTGGCAGGTTTACTTCTACTTTATCATTCTTTTTCCAGGTTCTTTTAATGGTGGCGTAGCCGTTGGTAATGGTATAATCTACCACCGCGCCATTTACTTTTATCACCGGTTTTTCGGCAGACTCATTTTGAAACTGGTAGAGTGTTGAAGGGATGGCTTTATTTTGCGCCCAACCAGGAATGCGTACCAGCAAATTGAATGCTGCTGTAGCTTTTGGGTTAATGGTAAAGGTCAAAGCGCCATCCCAGGGATAATTATTTTGTTGCAGCACCTGAACCGGCTTGTTGCTTACAGACAAATCAGCACTGCTGTTAATAAATAAATTGATGTACAAATTATCCTGGTTCACCGCATACATATAGCCTGGTATGGAAGGTATTAAACGGGCCAGGTTGGTGGGGCAGCAGGAACATTCGAACCAGCCGGAACGGGTGGCTTCCATTTGTGGAAAAGTGAAGCTGTTCCTGATCTGCATGGCATTGGTGTAAAAAAAAGATTTACCGTCCAAACCAACACCGGATATTAAACCATTGTACAACGATTTTTCCAGTATGTCCATGTATTTTGAATCGCCGTGTAATAAAAACATCCTGTAGTTCCAGTACACTAACGCAATGGCGGCACAGGTTTCATTGTATGCGGTGGCGTTGGGCAATTCATAGTTGTTGCCATATCTTTCGCCATCACCGATAGCGCCAACACTTCCCTGTACATACATTTTTTTATCTACCACATTGTTCCATATTTTATCAATGGCTCTTAACAAACTGTCGTCGCCGGTAAGTGCCGCGACATCTGCAACGGCTGCGTACAAATAACCTGCACGTACGGCATGTCCTTCTGCTTCTTCCTGGTCAACTACCGGTGTGTTATCCTGCCAGTAAGCACCGCTTTTCCACGAATCTTTGCTGGTGGAATCATAGCCTTTGTAACGGCCACGTTCTTCAATAAAAAATTTAGCCGTGTTTAAGTATTCTTTTTTACCGGTAAGGCGATACAACTTTACCAATCCCATTTCAACAATTTCATGTCCGGGTGCTACATGCAATTTACCGGGACCAAAAACGCGGCAAACAAGGTCGGCATTTTTAATGGCGATGTCGAACAGGTTTCTTTTTTTAGTAGCCATAAAATGAGCCGCCGCAGCTTCATATAAATGACCGGCATTATATAATTCGTGGCTCAGTTCCCTTTCTTTTTCCCATCTTTCTTTACCAGCCCAGGCGTGCGGATGACTAGGGTCGATGGTACGTGCAGTATACAGATAACCATCCGGCTCCTGTGCCCTGCCAATAATGCCAATCAGCGAATCAAGGTAAGCAGACAGCTTCGGATCAGGATGCACTGCCAATGAAAAAGACGCCCCTTCGAGTGTTTTATAAATGTCCGTATCGTCAAATGGAAACGTTGTGCAAAATTTACCTGATTTTTTTGCGGCCATCACAAAGTTCTTTACACGCCCTGTGCTTTCGCAACGCTCAAAGGATGCAGGAATGGTAACGGTTCTGTTGATTTCAATTCTCGGCAACCAAAAATTGTCAGACAGTTTTACTTGTGTAAATGGCACTGCCTGTATGGGATAATCTTTCTGCTGGGCGAACAGACAGCCAGGAGAAATTATTAGTAAAAGGAGTATCTTTTTCATATGTTTATCGTTAAAAAAAATCATAAATGTCTGATGCCTGAATGTCTATTGTTGTCCATAATAACTATCCGGCCCGTGTTTGCGTTCAAAATGTTTTTTAATCAATGCGTCTTTTAACTTCGGTGCTTTCGGATTGATCTGTTCTGTAAGCAATGCCATTTGGGCGATGCATTCCAATACGGCGCTGTTGTACACTGCTTTCTCCGGCGTTTTGCCCCAGGTGAACGGTGCATGATTTCCTACCAATATCATTTCAATTTCTTCATAACCCAGCCCCTTGTCTTTTAATTCATTCATAATCTGGAAACCGGTTTCAAATTCATAATTTCCTTTGATCATTTCATCATTCATCGGTGGCGCACAGGGAATGTCAACCGTGTTATGGTCAGCATGGGTGGTACCAAAAATAGGAATGCAGCGTTGGCTTTGCGCCCAGGCCGTTGCATAGGTAGAATGCGTATGCACAATGCCGCCGATATTAGTCCAATGCTTGTACAATACAGCGTGGGTCTGTGTATCAGAAGAAGGACGTAAATCGCCCTGCACTGTTTTACCATCAAAATCAACTATCACCATTTTATCTGGCGACAAATTTTCGTAGGGAACGCCACTTGGCTTAATGGCAAATACGCCGAGACTTCTGTCGACGGCACTTACATTGCCAAATGTAAATAATACCAATCCTAATTTGGGGAGTTGCATATTGGCATCGTAAGCCGATTGTTGTATGTGCTCGTATTGACTCATGCAATAATATTTTCTGTTTTATATTTTTTTATTCAACCATTTCGGGGTTGTGTAAATTTTTTATTTACCTCCACGGGTTACACCCGCGGCTATTCAAATTCATCCCTTCGGGATAGGCTTCAATTATTAAGGTGCATGAGCTTCGACGGATATTGACTCATCAAATTATTTTAACGAAAATAACATCCCCTGGTTAAAGAGCATGGCGGGTATTTCAATTACTAATTATTAATTTTTTTCAACGAACGCTCCCAACGCTTTGTATTTCGCAAACCGCTTTTTATAAATCTCCACGTTAGTTTTATCAGGAAAATATTCCGCATCAAAGCCCTGGCCCATGGCGATCATTGCTTCTTCTACTTTACTATATATACCGGCAGCGGTGGCTGCAAACATAGCGGCACCCAATGCACAGGTTTGTTCTGATTTATGAATGCGGATGGGCATGTCCATTACATCGGCCATCATCTGCATAATGAAGGGCGATTTTTTTGCCACGCCGCCAATGCCTATCAAACCCTTTACCGGCACGCCTTCTTCATTAAACCGGTCAACAATTGCTTTGGCGCCAAAACAGGTTGCTTCCGCAATGGCCCTGAAAATTCTTGGTGCATCTGTTCCCAGGTTCAACCCGGAAAGGGCTCCTTTCAACAACTGGTTGGCATCCGGTGTACGGCGGCCGTTTAACCAATCAATGGCCAGTTCGTTATTTTCTTCCAAAGGAATTAAAGCTGCTTGCTTACTTAATTCGGCAATGATATTATTGGTAGCTTCTTCAATTAATTTAGCAGCCGTATCGCCATCAATGATGGCAGATTTTGGTAGCAATTTTTGCAGCGGCCATGCCAGTATATTTTTAAACCAGGCATAAGCATCGCCAAAAGCAGACTGGCCGGCTTCCATGCCCATCATACCTGGAATAACAGAACCGGGCACCTGGCCGCAAATGCCTTTAATCAATTTTCCTTCTACTTCATTCATGGGCGCTACCAGCATATCGCAAGTGGAAGTGCCCATTACTTTGCTGAGGTGATAGGCTTCAATTTGTCCGCCTACCGCACCCATGTGCGCATCGAAGGCGCCCACGCCAATTACCACATCTGTGGACAGGCCTAACTTGTCGGCCCACGCCTGGGAAAGATGACCAACTGATTCATCAGCTGTATGTGTATCCGTAAATAATTTTTGTGTAAATCCTTTTAATAGCGGATCAAGCGAAGTAAAAAATTCATCGGGAGGTAAACCGTTGAAATCGGCGCTCCACAAGGCTTTGTGGCCCGCACTGCA
>JANYFI010000593.1 GCA_025362765.1 Ferruginibacter sp.
ACTCCGGCAATGTATGGACCTGGACCAACACTTTAACTTACCACAAAAATTTCAACAACGTACATAATATACAAGTGCTCGTAGGTACAGAAGCGTACGATTCAAAATCGCAGACTGTTGGTGGTACTACCTATGGCTACCTTTCTTTCGACCCTAATTATACAACGTTATCAAGCGGCTCTGGCGTAAAGACAAATTATAGCTCAAGGTATTCAGAAGGATTATGGTCGCAGTTTGCAAGATTGGATTATGGTTTTAAAGATAAATATTTAATCAGCGGAACGCTCCGCAGGGATGGTTCTTCTAAATTCAAGACCTTTCAATATGGGTACTTCCCAGCAGTAAGTGCGGCCTGGCGCATTAGCCAGGAAAAGTTTATGCAAAGCATAGGCTGGCTAACAGACCTTAAAATCCGTGGCGGATGGGGCGTTATGGGTAACCAGATAAATTTGGGTGCAGACAATGCGTACACCACTTACACACAAAATAAAAACTCTTCCTATTACGATATCGGCGGTACCAATAATAGCATACAACAAGGCTTTCAGGCAGGGCAAATTGGTAACCCCGATGCTAAATGGGAGAAAGATGCCAATACCAATATTGGTATAGATGCTGTGTTGCTGAAAGGGGCTATCAGCATATCTGCAGATTACTACCAAAAGAACATTTCAGACCTTTTATATAATCCTGAATTGCCTGGTACTTATGGCCGTGGCGTACCAGCTTACCGCAATGTTGCCGAAGCAAAAAACAATGGCTTCGATATTGCCCTAAGTACCAATGCCAATATTACGCATGACTTGAAATTTAACGCCACCGTAACGTTCACCAGTTATAACAACCGCATCACTAAAGTAACAGATAATATAAATTACTTCTTCTCCGGTAGTGCAAGGCAGTTTGGCACTAAGTTTATCCGTAATGAAGTCGGCCATCCCGTAGGTGCTTTTTATGGTTATAAGATAGCTGGTTTTTGGAACAATGCAGCGGAGATTGCAGCAGCAGATTTAAAAGCACAAAAAGCCACCGGTAGTCCGAATGCAACGTACCAGACAGATGAAGGCGTTGGCCGTTTTCGCTACGCGGATGTAGATGGCAATGGGCAGGTAGATGCCAACGACCGTACTTTTATCGGCAACCCCAACCCTAAATTTACCTACGGCATCAACCTCGGTTTTAGTTACAAAAATTTCGACCTAAGTATGTTCTTATACGGCTCGCAAGGCGGGCAGGTGTGGAACGAAGTAAGGTACTGGACAGATTTTTTCAGCTCCTTCAGCGGTGGCAAAAGCGCAACGGCCCTGTATGGTTCATGGACGCCAACCAACCACAACGCACGGGCACCCATCCAGGAAAACGCTGGCTATGCAAGTACCAACGGCTCGCCCAATAGTTATTATGTAGAAAATGGCAGTTACCTGCGGGCTAAAAATATTTTGCTCGGCTACACCTTCCCTTCTTCTCTTTTAAAAACCAAAGGCATTAGTAATATACGCGTTTACATACAGGCGGCCAACCTGTTTACTATTACAAAATACACCGGGGCAGACCCTGAAATAAATGGCAATGGCGTTACAGAGTTTGGTATAGATGAAGGCTCGTACCCAAGCACCAAACAATTTTTAGTAGGCGTTAACCTGAAATTTTAATTTACTAATTACAAAATTTAGCACCATGAAATTGAGATATAAAATAGCAGGATTGATAGTGTGCACAGCGCTGCTATCCTGCAAAAAAGATTTTCTTAACCGGCAGCCACAGGGTTCTGTAAATGCAGCTACCTTAACAACAAAAGTTGGCGTAAACGTACTTTTGGTGGGGGCTTATGCAGCATTAAGCGGGCAAGACTACGATAGTGATGCGGGCAATATACAAAGCCTCGGTGGCGGTAACGCATGGGCAGTATCGCCCAGCAACTGGCTATGGGGCAGTGTGGCTGGCGGCGATGCGCACAAAGGCAGCGATGGCGGCGACCAGGTTACAATGATACCCGTAGCCACCTTCACCATCGACCCAAGCAACGATTTAATAAATGATAAATGGAAAGCAGTGTATGAGGGCATTACCCGTTGCAACACCGTATTAAAAGTTATACCGCAGGTGACTGATATGACGCTGCCCGAAAAAACAAATGCTAAAGCACAAGCACGTTTTTTAAGGGCACATTTTTATTTTGAATTAAAACGATTGTACAATAACGTGCCTTACATAGATGAAACAACGGTGGATTTAAAACAGCCAAACAACGTTGATATATGGCCGAAGATAGAAGCCGATTTTAAGTTTGCCGCCGATAGCTTACCAGTTACGCAAACTGATATTGGCCGTGCAAACAAATGGGCAGCGGTTGCTTATTTAGCTAAAACTTATTTGTACCAAAAAAAGTATGCCGATGCACAGCCGCTCTTTACGCAAGTGATAAATGGCGGCAACACATCAGGCGGTATAGCCTACGCTTTAAACCCCGTGTTTGAAAATAATTACCGCCCCGCTTTTGAAAGCAGCAACCCCGAAGCCGTGTTTGTGGTAGAGATGGCCGCCAACGTAGGCACCGGTTCTATTAGCAATAGCAACCAGGGCGACATGCTTAATTACCCCTACGGTGCCGGCTTGCCTTTTGGCTGCTGCGGTTTTTTTACGCCTTCTATCGACCTCGTAAATTCTTTTCGTACAGATGCTGGCGGGCTTCCTTATTTAGATGATTACAACAGCCACGGCGTAGCAAACGACCAGGGGCTTTTATCATCCGACGCTTTTACGGCGGATGCTGGAAACCTTGACCCACGGCTTGATTGGACCGTTGGCCGCAGAGGCATCCCTTACCTTGATTGGGGCGTGCACCCCGGCCAGGATTGGGCAAGGTCGCAGAGTTACTCCGGCCCCTTTTCTCCCATAAAAAATGTTTACTGGAATTTCAGTTCTCCTTCCGATGGCGATTATTCGCAATGGGCACCCGGCTCATCTATCAACGTATTTGTTATTCGCTTTGCGGATGTTTTGCTGATGGCCGCCGAAGCAGAAGCACAGCTAGGCAATTTTGCGCAAGCTGAGAATTATGTAAACATGGTGCGGAGCCGCATTGCCAATAACCCGGCT
>JANYFI010000829.1 GCA_025362765.1 Ferruginibacter sp.
TTAAAACCTGTAACCTTGCCAAAAAATCAAAAGCCGGGTGGCTTCCGTTACAAGTATTATGAAATCGCCGGAACTGACCGGTTGGATTTAAAATTGTTGAAGCCTGTAAAATCAGGGATGATGAATAAAGATTTTACAGGCTTCAACAATTTTAAATCCAACCGGTCAGTTCCGGCGATTTCATAATACTTGTAACGGAAGCCACCCGGCTTTTGATTTTTTGGCAAGGTTACAGGTTTTAATACTTCTCCCTGTGTGTAGTTACGGCTGACTGTTTTATTATAACGGCTCCTGTTGCCGATTTGCTTGTAAATAACGGTGGCAGTTGAATCTATTGCAATATCCCTTTGTGCCTTTGGAGAAACTTCTGTGGGAATAGTTCCGTCAAGCGTATAATGTAATCTTGCTGTATCAGCAAAGCACCAGATGATAAAAGGCTGCTGTTTTACAACGATTCCTGCCTGGGGATACACTTCGATATCTCCCCCAAAACCTTCATAGATATATTTCAAGCCGTCGTAGGTTGCTTTCAGCCTTACTGAACTATGTGATTCACCCGGATAAGACACCGCCTTCCAATGAGCGCTCGCTGGTGCAGTATTTTTCAGCACGTTTATCATGGAGTCTATCTTCATGTCCCGCAAGCCGGCGGTATCGCGGCCCCCAATAAAAAGTGTGGCGTCTACTCCCTGAAGCGTGGGCAGTTTACTGGCAGCCATTTTTGGTATAAGACAATTGTCCCACCAGCAACTGGGGTCAACAGCAATGTATGATTTAAATGATGTTGGCTTAGTCAGCAGCGCATAGATTACGAACATCCCGCTGAGCGAATGTCCCCAAAGTGCATTGTCTCCATTTGACGGATAATTTTTATTAACATGAGGAATGAGTTCTGTCGTTATAAACTCCAGAAAATCCTTTGCGCCGCCCGATCCTTTCCAATCATCAAGATGACTGGGCGTAAGTTCCGCATTGCGATCAATACCCATGACACTTATAATGATGGTTGAAGGTGTAAATCCCTGGTCCTGCACAAACCGTTGTTGGTAACACACCAAACCTGTATTCCAATTGCCCCCGTCCAACACAAAAAGTACATCATACTTTTCGGTACTTCCAGCTTTATAATCAAGGGGTAGAAAAACCTGTATCATCCGCTTTTGCTTAAGAATAACAGAGTTATGGAATCGAGCTTTCCTGCCTGAAAATTATTGAGCAAAGTATCCTGACCGATGGCCGGATTGTAAAGGAGTGACGATAAGATCAATACACTCAATACAATCCTGTGGGCTTTAAAGAATATTGGCGAGGAGGAATGCTTAATCATAATTCTAAAATACTTTCTTTTTTGTAATTAACGCAGACTAATTAACGCACATCATGCGGTTGAGTAACAATTAATATTATTTTCCGGTCGTTATAAATTCATCAAATCTCCTGGCAAATTCTCCCTGTTTGCAACCTGCAATGAAGTAGACCGTACCCATTTTTAAATCTTTCCAAAATCCAAACAGCGAATTATAACAATTGCCATTGCTGCCTCCATGAAAATATTTTAAGCCGTATGGCGTGTTCTGTACAAATACACCTAATCCCATAGATATCCTGAGCTTCGGATCCATATCCGCTTCATGAATTTCTACCTGAGGCACTGACATCATTTGAAAGATACTTTTTTGAGAATCACTTTCATTAATCAGCTTCATCACAAACTTTGCATACTCCCTGGACTCTGTATATAAACTATAGGCTACATGCGGCTGCATATAAGGCTTATTTCTGGCTCTGCCGTTATCTGATATTCCATCCGCTAAATGACCCGCTACATAATCATTATAGGTGAGGTAAGCATTTTTCATCGACATTTTATCAAATGCATATTTCTGCATAAGTGCATCAATTTTTTTGCCTGTCAAATGTTCTATCACCTGTGAAAGATACTCGTATCCCTCACCGGAATAATCGAATTTGGTGCCAGGGGTAAAATTGATGGTGAGTTTATTGTTTTCCCTTTTGTTTGGGAAACCGGTGGTATGGTCTAATACCATCCTTGCCGTGATCAATTTGTAGCGGTCATCGTAAGCAATATCAGGATAGGGATAATATTTATAGAGCGGCGTATCCAGACTTAATATATTTTCACTTACAAGGTTAAGTACAGTATATGAAAATACCGGCTTTGTCATGGATGCAGCTTCAAAAATTGTCTTATCATCAATAGGCACCTTTGCAGCATTTTTGGTTCCCGTAGCCTTATAATATACGATTTTATTATTGCGTATGATAGCTATTGATATAGCTTCAATCTGAAGTGAATCCATTTGATTAGCAATAAATTCATCAATTGCTGCGGCAGATAAATTTTCTCCTTTCAATGTTTTTACCTGGGCAAATAAAGTTTGTATATTGCAAACGCATACCAGCAATAAGCAGATCTTAAAATTTTTCATGTATTTCTTTTACTTAGATTTTAATTTATGGTAGTACGCTTACTTATTTATAATGTTACATGAGCATGCATTTTATTTATTGGTATCAGTAGTGCATTTGTAAGTACAAAGCCGTAAGTAGCTATTTGGCGCCAACGTGGTTTTTGCGGCCTAATATTTAAATGAAAACGAAACCACCTACTAAACCCCGACGCAGAAAAGAGTCACCACAAACATACACTCGACGCAACATTTTATAATTTCATTTTATGGCGGTAGGCTAAAATACAGAAATACATTTTCAACTTATTTCATCACCTTTACCTGTGCCGAATGGATTTCGCTGTTTAATTAACAAGCACCATGATTTGGTGTACAATGGGTTTCCTGCTTAAAAAAAGAAATGAATATAGCATTGGCGTTGGCATGCTGGTTTAAAATAACAAATACAAAATTATTCAATAAATGAGGATGAATAATATTAAAATCAGGGAAGCAAACGAAAGTGACTTGACTGTACTCATTGAGTTTGAACAGGAAATTATCACAGCAGAAAGGGCATTTGACAATAGTTTGAAAGAGGACGAAATACAGTATTACGATTTTCAGGATTTGATAGCATCGCCGAAAGCCAAAGTGCTGGTTGCTGAAATTGAAAATGAAATTGTAGGATCAGGATATGCCGCTATCAAAGATGCTGAACTTTATTTAAAACATCGTCAATATGCCTACCTGGGTCTTATGTATGTAAAACCCACCTATCGAGGAAAGGGCATTAATCAGCATATTTTGCAAGTACTGAAAGAATGGGTTATCGAAAAAAAAATTACAGAAATTCGCCTCGTGGTATATGATGCGAATACCGGCGCAAAAAATGCTTACCAGAAAGCGGGCTTCAACGCCCACGTACTTGAAATGCGCATGGAAATATAATAATTCATACTGGCGTAATTTTCAGCACCTCATCTTTAAATGAGTATGAAAAAAAACTGCGCTGCGCCACCTAAAAGAACTACTACCAGCATACACTAAATGCAGCCTTTTATAACTTACCTTATTGCTACAAACTACAACACCTGTATACATTTTCCACTGAAAATCTTTTTCGACCTGTTCACATTTCACCCTTGTTGCTATTTTAAATAGTTTCGCAGCCGCCAGGCGGTTCAGCAGTAAATTATACAAATACCATGATAAAAAATATTCCTATTTTCAGCGCTAATAATTCTTTTGATCTTCATCCACTAAAAAAACAACGCATTAAATAAATCATGGAAGCAGTTATAAAAATATTCGTGTACACACACGCTTTTCGGTGGTGTTGAATTGATCGTCGGTAATAGCTGGTATTGCGGTAAAAAAAGGTAGTCGCATTCACGGGAAAATATCTTCATTGTCCATGATCATCAGTGCGCTTATTTCTCTGGTGGTGGCAAGAATGCCCAATCTCCAAAACCTTTTTTTGTTTTTAACCGGCATCTTTACAATCTATATGGTGCTTGCAGGAAACCGGGCATCGACTTTAAAAAGCGAAATAAAATCAACCGCGGACAATATAGATAAATCTATTTCGGGGGCTATGTTAATAACCTCCGTCATTATGATCGTACTCGGAATTACCCGCTTGATAAAACAACAGGACAACAGTATTCTGGATTGAAAGAATATTTCGCTTTAATTGCATCGCAATTAATTAACTATATACCATGCGATAAAATAGAAAAATTAAAGCTGAAATAATATTCTTCCATGACCATGATAAACTAATAAACTGTACATCTTGTTGATTAACAATGAAAATAAATTTGTCTGATAAAAAAATGACGCTATCTTTGCGCAACATAAAACCTATTTCGCAATACATTTTACCTCAATTTCCTATTAACGAATCATTTAGCCCCCCAAGGTTTAAAAATTATTTAATATTCCTGATTACTACTGACATCCTCTATTGATTACTGTTTTCTATTTGCTATTATACAAAGCTTTGTGATAGTAAAATCATGCCACTTCCAATTTTGTGAATTTCTTTTTTAAGATGATTTATTTCATCGCTAATCCTGTGCGTATTCAACATATTAAAAACCTCAGTTGAAAAATTTAAATAATTGTATCAAGATGACAAAATTAATTTTGGAAATTGTTACCTGGCTGATCTGCATTAAAATAAACACGAAAATAACATTTTAAAACACCTGGCACCAGGATTAAACTCATTACAAATTATTCCACCCAATCCATTATAAAAACACCTGCCATTGTTCAACAAAAACCACCCGCTTTAAATCCCTAACAACTGTCTTAATAAGACAGTTGTTTTTATTTTTAACCGCTAATCGGGCGTAGAAATGATTGGCAATTATTTTTTTATTTCATTCAAATTAAAAATGAGTAAATAAATATTTACCTACTTTCACCTACTAAACAATTTGAATTTATATACCAGCTATTCGTCTGCCTTCTTTACTACGGGTACTTTTTGTTAATTGTACGATCATTTAGTTTTGCACACAGTTTTTCCTGTATATTCATAAATGATGATGAATTTAATGAACGCTGGAATTGAATTATCTGCTTTTTTTGAAAAATCGCCCGATTGGGTTTGTATTGCAGGGAAGGATGGTTTCTTTAAATCTGTGAATGTAACCATTATTAACAAACTAGGTTATACCGAAAAAGAATTGATGGCTATTCCTATTGCTTCTTTTATTCATACAGACGATCAAAAGTTTACCAGTAAATACCGTACTTCTTTACTAAATGGCAAAGTATTGCGCAATTTTTTAAACAGGTATGTTACAAAAAAAGGTGAAATCATCTGGCTCGAATGGACGTCCATGTATTTTAATTCAACCGAACTGGTATTTGCAACAGCGAAAGACGTTACCGAAAGAAAAAAATCGGAAATTGATATAGAAGAACAATATAAAAAATTTAAACATTTAACCGTGCATTTTAAAAGTAACATAGAAAAAGACAGGAAATATCTTACCAATGAATTGCATGAGGAACTGGCGCAGTTGGCAGCCGCGGTTAAAATGAATGTGGAATCCATTGCGATGAATACCCCGGCGCTTTCGAAAACTTCCAAAGCTGTCCTTCAACGAACGTTGGGCATTTCTGAAATGCTAATTAAAACATTGAAAAGAATATCCTTTTCTATCAGCCCGAATGTATTACATGAATTTGGGCTAAATGCTGCGCTGGGATGGCTGTGCGCAGAGTTCACCATGTTACACGGCATTCCGTGCATATTTAAAGATGATTATAATACGCAGCACCTTAGCAAGGAAATACAGAATGATTTTTTCAGAATTTGCCAGGAGTCGTTGAAGAATGTAGACAGTCATGCCAATGCGAAAAATGTTTTTGTATCTATTGAAGAAGAAGATCACAAAATATGGCTGTCCGTTAAAGACGACGGGAATGGTTTTGATATGATGCAGCAGAAAGCAACTCCGGGGTTTACAAGTATGCGGGAAAGGATCAACTCTATTAACGGCGAACTGCTGATTGAAAGTGAGCCGGGCAAAGGCACCAGCGTGCTGGTGGCGATCGCAAAATAATTACGTAGCTACATTCCCTTTCAATCAAAAATATCGGATGACAAATAACGGTCGCCTCTGTCACATACAATGGCTACAATAACACCCGATGTTAATTCCTTTGACAATTCAACGGCTGCATGAACCGCCCCGCCGCTGCTTAATCCGCTAAACACCGCTTCTTCCCGTGCCAATTTTTTTGTCATGATGCGGGCATCTTTTTCGGCTACTTCTATTATACGATCAATCCTTTTACGATCAAATATTTTTGGCAGATAGGCTTCCGGCCATTTGCGTATACCGGGTATTTGTGAGCCGTCTGTGGGCTGACAACCGACTATCTGCACGTTGGCATTTTGCTCTTTTAAATATCTTGACACGCCCATAATGGTTCCGGTAGTACCCATTGAAGATACAAAGTGGGTGATAGTACCATTGGTATCTTTCCAGATTTCAGGCCCCGTACTTTTATAATGCATACCGGGATTATCAGGATTACCAAACTGGTTCAACATAAAATAACCACCCTTAGCCACTTGTGCATTGGCATAATCAATCGAGCCTTCAATGGATCTTTCTTTTGGTGTGAGGATTACTTTGGCGCCAAATGCCTGCATGGTAAGCACGCGTTCCCTGGTAGAATTTTCGGGCATTACCAGCTCAATAGGTACTTTAAATAAACTGGCTATCATAGCCAGCGCTATGCCTGTATTACCACTGGTAGCTTCTATTAGTGTTACGCCACTGACTATTTCGCCCCTGTCTAATGCACCTTTTATCATGCCGTAAGCCGCACGGTCTTTTACGCTACCGCCCGGATTATTACCTTCCAGCTTGGCATAAATGGTTACATTTTTATTAACGCATACCTGTTCTAATTGTACCATGGGTGTATTGCCTACCAAGTCTAAAATGCCTGCCATATTTTTATTTTGCTAAATGAAATTCTAAGTTACACTGCCAAATTTATTTATCATTTACGTTATTGGTAATGAATTATTTTTTTCAGGCAGACAACCGGCGCTCATTCAAATATTCCTGTTTCTCCATATTACTTCCTTTTTCTTACATCAAAACTTTGGTAATAAGACAGGCGCATGGCATTTACACTTTTATATTGATTGCCAGCAGCCAGTTGCTGCCAAATATTAAGATAGCCAAACTGCACATTTGAAACAATACTTGTTTGAATTTTAAACCCGGCAAAAAAGCGATTTTGATCAAAGTAATTGTAAACAATTTGCTTTCCCGCATTCACATTAATTTCATCGTTTACAATTAAAGTAACGGCGCCGGGATTTGCTTCTTTTACATCAAGCGGTAATTCATACCGCCAGTTATAACGCAACCTGTAATTAAAATTGTATCCGTCACCGAGTGTACTATCATTCAATATTTTCTGCCGAAACCTTTCTTCCAGTCGCACCCAATGCACCATTCTTTTTCGGCCATACCGTGCATCCCACTGTACTTGTTGCCATGGTCTTAGCTCTGGCTGCGAAACTTTTTTATGGTTGTCCTGCGGAAAATAATTGGCCCATGCGATGCCTGCTGTTAATTTAATACTGTTGGAAACATAATAAGTAACGCCCAGGCGAACAATGTCAACGGAGAAATTATTTATAACCCTTTCTTTGGTGCGTAGTTGAAAATCTGCCCAGGTGCCCCACCTGTTACTGATTCTTATTTGATTGAAGTAAGCAAACCAGGTTTCATTCAGGTGCTGCACATTTTTTGTTTGCGCTTTTGATGTATGCATTGTACAAAACAACACTGCCCACAAAAAAACATATTTATACATCCATCCTGTTTATATTAAAAGATTGCAAATATAGTGCTCTCTTTTTATACAAATCAATACTACTCCCTCCTGCGAAAATAGCGTAGTGAAAATAAATCAGCGTTATAAAATTATATTTTTATAACCGGTAGCGGCAAACTGCTACAAAAAAATGAGGTAATACAAAATAATTATTGACGAGTAGCTTATCAAAGTTTACAGGTGGCCCAATATTTTTTGCAAATGTTAAGTACGCTTTTTGGATCGTGTGTTTATTATACCATCCTTTTCCCGCAACCTTATACGTAAAAAAATACCTGCTTTCGCTAGCGAATGATTTATGAAAAAAAGGAGTGCAGCATGCTGAACATACTACACTCCGTTGATATCGTTAATAGCTTTTTTTATTTGCTCAGCAAACCATCCAGTGTAATGGCCACATAATACAAAGCTCCGATTGTTGGGCCGCCTGCATATTCAAGATGCGTATTGTTTAGTACGTTGGTACCGCCCAATTTTACCGTCGCTTTTAAACCCGGTATCCGGTAAGTAACCTGCGCATCCAGGTTATTGATTGCAGCAATATTGCCAGTTACCAGCGGGCTTTCCCACAAGAAACTATTCTGCCATTTCCACACAATATTAAACCCCACATTTCTGCTGATTGCCCTGTTACCAAAAGACACATTGGTTGTCCAGTCGGGGGTATTAAAACCAGTGATAAATAAGTCAGGCGTAGGAGTACTTTTTATTTTGTTGTAATTCAGGTTACCGGAGAGAGTGAAGGTTTTATAAAAATTGTATGTTACACCAAGCGAAGAACCATAGGTAGTGTATTTATTTTTTGCATTGGTATATACCCGGTAACGGTCCTGCCCACTGCTTGCCGCCGTTGCCGGTGAAGTGCCAGTAGCGTCTTTCGCAGGCTGGGCATCGCGGTTCCTGTCAATCATGGCCAGCACGGCTGCATCAGATCCTATTGTTTGTGCAATAGGTACAAACACCTGCACCTGTCCTAAAAATCCGTCATAAATGTTGGCATACGCATCAAAGTCTACAAATAATTTGTTGTTGAGTAACGCACTCTTGTAGCCCACTTCAAAAGAGTTAATGCCTTCCGGACGCCCGTTGGGCAATGAAGCAGCCTTTAATAAACTACGATTAGCCAATGCCGCAGAATCTGTATTTCCCCCGGTTTTCACCGCAGCATTAAAGTTGGCAACCGAAGTTTGTGTATAGCTGTTTTCCCGGTAACCTAATCCTTCATTAATGATGGGGAGTATTCCTACTCTTTTTACACGGCCATTGTTAACATACGACAATGCTTCAAACAAGGCGGGAAAACGATAGCCCTGCTGAAAGGTAAATCTGAAATTGTGTTTTTCTTTTACTGTGTAAACAGCGGCAAGGCGTGGAGTTAGTTTTGCTTTGAATTCGGGATTGTAGTCAGCACGCAATGAACCCCATAATTTTAATTTTTCATTAAAAAGGGTTTTGGTTACCTGTGCAAAACCCCCAAATTTTTTGTAGTAGATATTTTTACCAAAACTGCCATCTGCCAGCGGAACATTTCTATCTGCAATTGGCCTTGTAAAATCAACAAAATTATTGCCATCCGGTATCACTTCGTAAACCCTTGCATCTCCCCCAATCAACAGGTTAAAATATTTTACCTGTTTGGTAAGATCCAACTGACCTTCTACATGATATAAATGGCTTTTTTGAACCAGCGCGGCTCCACCAGTTGCCGGCGCATTAGGAATAGCACCTGACTTAATATCCCAATTATTGATTTTAATGATCGAATCTTTTACCCTGTTGAAATAAGCTGTGCCAGGTTCTGCACGACCTGCATCCGCCTGCTGGCGGGCAAATTGTGTGGCTGAAGCAAGATTGTCAGAAGTTAATGCACCACCATGGGAAGTGGCAAATGAATTCAGGGCTGTTTTATATTTTGCACCCCAGGCGCTGTTACTGCCACCAGTATACAAATCAAGATTATCAGCCAAAGGTTTTACATTGTAACTGTCTCCTGAGTTTTCAATGGAAGAATAAGCCTTGATAGTAAAGTTAGAACCCTTCAATTCAACCTGGTGATTTTGCACCACTACATTATCTAATTTAATTTTATTGCCCCTTTGAAAAACGCCATCCATTTTACCAACACGATAGGTGTAAATTAAAGTAGTGTTAGGGGTAATTTTATAATGCAGGGCAGCATCAAATTTCAGGTTGTTTACTTTTGGATCTACCAGGTCTTTTTCCCAGTAACCTGTACGGGCCACTGTTAAGGTTTTGTTGGTTGCATTATCAATTTTTAAACCGGTAATAGAAACGGTATTGCTTCCTGCCAGGGCATCATCTCCATATTTATTCCAGCCATCAAATGCTATATTATTAGCACCGTTTAATGCCGGGTAAGATGGATTGGCGGTGTTTTTATTATTTGGATTCTGATCCAGCCTGGTATCGGAAATCCAGTCTACTCCCTGCAAATAACTGCCATTGATTTTAAAGGCAAATTTATTGCCAATTGCCTTTGCATACCTGATAGCTGTTTCGGTCAACAAAGCGGGTGCATGGTCTGTTCCATCCACATGATTAACTCCTGTGCGTTGAAAGACACTCAGTCCCTGCGTTGTAAACGGGTTTTTGGTGATGAGGTTAGCCATGCCATTGATCGCATTCATACCATATAAAGCGGAAGCGGCGCCTGGCGTAACTTCTATACTTTGTATATCCAGTTCCGTTGGCCCGATGGCATTGCCCAGCGGTACGCCTAACGTTGCGGCCTGCATGTCTATACCATCCACCAGTTGCATAAAACGAAAGTTATTTGGAATATTAAAACCTCTTGTATTGGGTACTTTAAATGTGATGGATGAGGTGGTTAATTGAACCCCCTTTACATTTCCAAGCGCATCATAAAAAGAGGCAGCAGGGGTTTCTTTTAGTGCCCTGATATCCAGTTTTTCAATACTTACCGGCGATTTTAAAATTTTCTCTGAAGTGCGACTGGCAGTCACCACCACTTCGTTTGCCAGAAATGTTTGGCTGGTTAGTTGTATCGCCAGTTTAGAATTGGCATTCCTGATTTCAATTTCCTGTGGCGAAAAACCAATGGATGTAATGACTACTATAAAAGGAAATTTCTGGTTCACTACCAGTGAAAATCTACCGGTAGAATCTGTAATGGTTCCTTTGGTAGCCCCCTTAACGACGATACTTGCTGAAGCCAGTCCTTCATGGCTTTCGCCCACTACCCGGCCGCTTAAAATTATCGTGCCGTTTAATTGGCCAAAGGCTAAAACCGGCAATAAAAAAAATAATACTGTTGCTAACTTTCTCATTGTAGAGTTTTGGTGGTTTTGATTTAGAGTTATAAAATTATTAATGCACCTGTGCCAGTCCCTTTCGAAGGTGCATAGCATTTTACTAATACCTGTTAACTTTCTTAAAGGGAATTTTTAGCTGAAGTGGCTGGTAAAATTGTCTACCATTTTAGTAGACTAATAAGTCAAAAAAAACTTTACCACTTATTAAGTATTATTCAGGACCAACATCGGCGCTTATATATACGGAGAGAAATTTTACCAATGATCTTTTTCATGTAAAGAGTATCTTTTAATTTGTACGCAAAGATAAAGGGATTATCTTTAGTCTACCAAATTTATAGACTTCAATTTAAAATATTTTTTTTGAGGAAACTTATGCTGTGTATGCCTGGAAATGTGGTTATCAATACCAGGCGCCGCTAAACTGACTACAAAAAAATTGCCCGGCAAATAGTAATTAATCCGCAGACAATTACCACCACACCCACCACTACGAACATTTTTTTTGTTGGCAGTTTAGCGGTAAGCATCGCAGAAAAAGGAGCTGTAACAATACCACCGATCAATAAACCGGCCACTACATTCCAGTGCTGGATGCCAATGGTGAAAATAAAGGTAGTGGCACTGGCCACAGTAAGTATACATTTTGCAAAGGTAGAACTGCCAATTACATATCTGGGCGTATGCCCGTTTTTTATAAATGTTCCTGTAACCAAAGGCCCCCAGCCACCGCCACCAAATGAATCTATAAAGCCCCCTGCCAAACCCAATAAAGTGATATTACTTTTTTTCTTTTGCCGCATTATTTCTTTCTTTCTAAATGCATTCTGCAAAATCTTTATGCCAAGATATATTGTGTAAGCGGCGATAAATGGCTTGGTTATTTTAGCATACCTTTCGCCTACATAGCTTAACAGTAAAGCACCGGCTACGGCTCCGATAATAGCGGGTAAAGCCAACGCCTTTACCAATTTTTTATTGATGTTGCCCAGTTGCCAATGGCTTATACTTCCGGCCGCACTTGTAAACGCTTCTGCTGAATGAATGCTTGCACTTACTACCGGTGGAGGTACATTTAATATTAACAACAAAGAGGTACAAATAACACCATATCCCATCCCCATGGAACCAGCCACTATTTCGGCACCGAAGCCAATAAGCAGCATCCAGTAAAATAAATGATTGTCTTTGTTTAAGGTAGATTGTAAAAGGGTTAGCTGTTCAGCGGATAAAAAAAAGTACAAAAACAGGCTTCCCAATAAAACAAAAGCAATCGTCACGATATATTTGCTCACCACTTTTCTCCTGGAAGAGTTAAGCTCCTGTTCTGTAATTACCAATTCATGTGAATGCGTAATCTCTTCTATTATTTCTTCCGTGCTATTATCGGACATGTTATTTGTTTTGGGAAAGATTTTTAGTGATTTCGTTCAGC
>JANYFI010000022.1 GCA_025362765.1 Ferruginibacter sp.
ATCCAAAATTGAATTTTACTTTTAACACGGCGCAGCATCGTACTGTAAATGCGGCGTTAAGTAATACGTTTGGTTTTGGTGGCCACAATGCTTCTGTTATTGTAAAAAAATACGTTGCTTAATATTCCCGGAGTTTTTCTTCCCATCGATTTTGATGTTGTTTCAAAAAAATAATCATTACTGCTTCTTAACTCTGTGTGTGAGGCTGTAAGTTTTTATATTTTTTCTTTGCCATAAATAATATTAATTTCGAAGTCACTTATCTAACTCCAATTGAACTTATTTAAAGATTTTTTTACTGTCAATATTAAGAAGAAAGAGTTCAAAAAGCAGCTCAGTAATGTGCTCGGTTTTACTCCCAATAATTTAAGCTTGTACAGAACTGCCTTAAGCCATCGTTCAGTAAGAGAAGGTGCGGATGAAAACAATGAACGCCTTGAATTTTTAGGTGATGCCGTGTTAAGTTCCATTGTTGCCCATTACCTCTTTATGAAGTATCCCTACAAAGGAGAAGGCTTTTTAACCGAAATGCGCAGTAAGATGGTAAACCGCCAGCAACTGAATGACATCGGCATAAAAATGGGCCTTAAAAAAATAACCATTTACAATAAATTTGATAGCTCGCTGAAAATATCGCAGATATTCGGCAACACGCTGGAAGCACTGATAGGTGCGGTTTACCTAGACAGGGGATATGATAAAACCCAGTCCTGGGTCGAAAAATACATCATTTCAACCCATATGTTTATTGATGACCTGGAAGGGATAGAAATCAACATAAAAAATAAATTATACGGCTGGGCCAATAAAAATGGTAAAGCACTTGAATTTGCCACACTGGAAGAAAAATTTGAAAATGGGCGGCGCCTCTTTACTATCGGTGCTACAGTAGATGGCGAACTGGTAGCCCAAGGCAAAGGATTTAATAAAAAAGACGCCAGCCAGATTGCGGCACAACTGGCTGTAGATAAATTGGGGTTATAAGTTCTTTCTTTCGGTGCCCGATTCATGCCAATCGGCATTTTTTAGCTGAATAAATTCACTCATTTCAATCCTATTTCAGAAAAGTATTTCTACAGCAATAAATATATTTACATAAGAAAGATATCTTTCATCTTAGAATAAAGCCAATATGAAATTTGGAATAGTTGGTAGTGGTAGTTGGGGAACCGCATTGGCAAAAGTGCTGACAGATAATGGTCAGCAAATTTACTGGTTTAACAGGAGCCAAAAAGCCATTGACCATATGCTGCTGCGCAAACACAGTGCGCATTATTTAAGTGCAGCTTATTTTGATACTGCAAAATTAACGCTCACAACAGACCTCGCAGAAGTGATTGCGCAGTCTGACTGTATAGTTGTGGCAACTCCTTCGGCCTACGTGGAATCAACACTGGGCGTGCTTGATAACAATATATTTTCGGGTAAAAAAATAGTCAGTGCGGTAAAGGGGATTTTGCCTTCTCATACTTTATTGCTCAATGATTATTTAAAACAGGCTTTTGATGTTGCACTGGAAGATTATTTTACCATTCTTGGCCCTTGCCATGCAGAGGAAGTTGCTGCTGAAAAATTATCTTACCTCACTTTTTCGGGTATTGATGAGCGGATGACGCATGATATTGCGCAATATTTTAAAACCGATTACCTAAACACGGTGGAGAACACTGATATTTTTGGCGTGCAATACGCCGCGGTGTTGAAAAATGTTTACGCCGTAGGTGCGGGCATGGCGCATGGGTTGGATTATGGTGACAACTTTCTGAGTGTTTTAATCGCTAATTCCGCGGATGAAATGGCTGGGTTTTTAAAAATGGCAGGAATAAAAAATGTAGAAGTCGGGCATATTCATAACCGGGATCATAATTACGGTTCGTCTGTTTATCTCGGCGATTTACTGGTAACCTGTTATTCACTTTTCAGCCGAAACAGGACTTTTGGAAATATGATAGGTAAGGGGTACTCCGTTAAATCAGCGCAAGTGGAAATGAGTATGATTGCCGAAGGATACAACGCCAGTAAATCAATGTACATCATCAATCAAACCGTAAAGGCTGATATGCCGATTGCAGAAACAATTTACCGTATTTTATGGGAAGGGCTAGATGTAAAAGAAGCGTTTGATAAGATAGAACCATACCTGGTTTAAAATGGCTGATGGCGATATGTTTTATAAGCTCAAAAGAACAGGTCAGCCGCAATTCCATCGGCAAATAATTTTCCTTCTTTTGTTAACCTGAATATTTTATTCTCCATTACAATTTTGTTTCCAAGTATCCATTTTTCACTTGCACTTTGCAACTCAATACTTGCTTTTTCTCCAAACCTGTCTTCCACAATCTTTAAATTAAGTCCTTCCATCGTTCTTAAAGAAGTCATAATATATTCATTCAATTGCTGCGTTTGGGTCAGTATTTCCTTTTCAAAAGGAATAATGTTATTTTTTAAAGACTGGATATACAAGGCATTGTTGGCAATATTCCATTGCCTGCTTTTTCCGTCAAACGCATGGGCGGATGGTCCAAAGCCATAATATTTTTTACCTTGCCAGTAGCTGCTGTTGTGTTGGCTTCTGCTGCCTGGTCTGGCAAAATTGCTAATTTCATACTGTTCGTATCCCGCTTCTTCCATCCATTGCATTAGCAGCATAAATTGCTCCGCCTGCTTCTCTGCCTCAACCGGCGGTTTTTTATGTTGCAGAATCATTTTATTCAGTGCCGTACGAGGTTCTACAGTAAGTGCATAACAGGAAATATGCGGTATATTTTGTTGAATAACAATTTCCGTATTTCTTTTCCAAAGGTCATTGCTTAGCAAGGGCGAACCATAAATAAGGTCAACAGAGTAATTGGTAAAACCTGCGTTTTGTATCTGATTGATACATTGAAGTGATTCAACTGCGGTATGCGCCCTGTTCATCCAAATCAATTCCTCTTCCATAAAGGATTGAATGCCTACGCTAAGCCGGTTAATACCGGCATTTCTCCATACTAAAAGTTTTGCCGGTGTAATGTCATCAGGATTTGCCTCCAGCGTGATTTCGATATCATCACTAAAAATAAATTTTTCATTTAATGCGGCAAACAATAATTCAAGATCTTCCTTGTTAATGATACTTGGTGTACCACCACCAAAATAAAGCGTGTTTATTTTTTCTCTTTTCTCTAAAACTAAAGGACTTGTTTCGACAATTGATTGCAGCCTGATTTCAGTCACCAATGCGGCAATCATTTCATCTTTTAATTTAAGGGAAGTAGAAAAATGAAAATTGCAGTAGTTGCAGGCCTGTTTGCAAAATGGAATATGGATGTATATACCTGCCAAACTTCTTTATTTAGTATTTTCGGTTTAATAAGTATTAGTAATATCAGCATAATAAAGCATGCAACAAAAAAAAGGCATTTCAATTCTTCAAATCATTACTGCATTAATGGTATTGATGGCGAACTGTCTTTTTATGGGGCATGCACAGGCTCAATACCAGCTTCGAATACACTACATCGGTAAAGATACAACGTTTAAACCGGAGGATTTGAAACTGCAAACGGGTTTTGCAAGCCAGTTAATATGCGAAGACTATGTAAATAAACTACCAGCTCTTTTAAATGCAAAAGGATATACAGCAGTTTCAGTAGACACTATCAGCTATGCGGCAAGTTTTGCTCAACTGGAATTATTTATTGGAACTCAGCAACAATGGGTGCAGTTAAATGTGGCAGGCATAGAAAAAAAAGCCCTGGAACAAAGTGGTTATATGAGTAAAAATTTTGCCGGCAAGCCTGTTAATTTTAGTCAGCTGGCATATATTAAAGAACGGTTGTTGAACTATTATGAAAACAACGGATATCCTTTTGCCAGCGTTTTTTTAGACAGTATAATATTAAAAGATAATGAAACCAGTGCGGAATTAAGGGCTATTACGGGGCCATTATATCATATTGACAGCATCCGAATTAGGGGCAAAGTTAAAATTTCAAATAATTTATTACAGCATTACCTGGGCATTCCCAACGGAAGTATTTACAACAAGGGCAAGCTCGACCTGGTGGGCAAACGTTTATTGGAATTGCCGTACGTGCAGGAACAACAACCTTCGGAGCTGATGATGCTTGGCACCGGTTCAATTTTAAATGTATATCTTGAACCCAAACGCAGCAGCCAGGTTAATTTTTTAATAGGATTTTTACCCTCCACCAACGCAACTGGTAAACTGCAACTTACCGGCGATGTAAATTTAAATTTAAAAAATTCACTGGGACAAGGAGAAACCATTCTGGTTAACTGGCAGCAGCTGCAATCAAAATCGCCGCGGTTAAATTTGGGGTTCAATCAACCCTATATTTTTAATTCTCCTTTTGGGATTGACTTTTTATTTGAACTATTCAAAAAAGATTCAGCCTTCGTGCAATTAAATGCGCAGCTGGGCGTACAATATCTTTTATCAGCAAACCAATCAGGCAAACTCTTTATTCAAAAACAAAATTCTTTTTTACTTGCAGCAGGGATTGATACTAATCTTATAAAAGCAACTAAGGCTTTACCGGCCAACGTAGACGTAAGTGCCACCAATATTGGTATTGATTACAGTTTTAATAATACCAACTACCGCTTTAATCCCAGATCGGGAAATGAGGTGCAGCTATTATCAACAATCGGTATTAAAATAATCAGTAAAAACACCGACATCATCGGCCTTACCGACCCAACTTTTAATTATGCTTCCTTGTATGATTCGCTTAAACTAAAAGGCTATCAGTTGAGGGTAAAAGCAACGGTAGCACATTATTTTCCTACCGGCAAACGAAGTACCTTAAAGGGGATTGTAAATACAGGAATTTTTAACAGTCCCAATATTTTCAGGAATGAGCTGTTCCAAATTGGCGGTTATAAATTACTGCGGGGCTTTGATGAAGAAAGCATTTACGCAACCCGTTATCTGGTAACAACGGCAGAGTATCGCTACCTGGTAGGAATTAATTCTTATCTGTTTACTTTTATCGACGCAGGCTGGGTGAAAAACAAATACCAGGCGGTGGATGTGTCCAATAAATTTGTCAGTACCGGCATAGGGATTTTATTTGAAACAAAACTTGGATTGCTCAATATGAGTTTCGCTATAGGCAAGCGGAACGATGTTAATTTCAATTTGAGTCAGGGAGCTAAAATACATTTTGGGTATATCAATTACTTTTAGAAAATTCAATTTAATTTCGCCGAATAAATTTTCCGTTTGAAACAGGTTTTATATTTACTGCTGTTGATCGCCCTGCCTGTTTTACTTGCTGCACAGACTGTGGACAGCATTGTTGTAAAAAAAGCGGACACTACTATAAAGCTATCAGACACAGCCTCTGCAAAAGTACAAGACAGGCTCTCATTGCTAAAAGCCGATAGTGCTGCTATAAAAAGAGATTCGCTCCTTCATTCGCTGCCCGCTTATCATGTGGTACTGCAAGATATCTTAACAGAAAATAAATATTTACATACAGCCAGTAAACCGGTAGCTATGAGAATTTATTTTAAAAAGCAGGCGCAAGGTGACAGCGTTTTTTATGTATTGGTATTGCTGACTGCAGCTTTGGCTTTTTTAAAATTTTTTTATGCACGGTATTTCAATAATTTGTTCCAGGTGTTTTTTAATACATCTTTGCGGCAAAGCCAACTGACGGACCAGCTGTTGCAGGCGAAATTGCCTTCCATGTTTTATAACCTGATGGCGGCGTTTTCAGGAGGTACATTTTTTTACTTTTCACTTAAATATTTTGGATTTATAACAGAAAGAAAGCCATTGGACCTAATGCTGCTGAGTAGTCTTTTTGTAACAATTATTTATTTACTGAAATTCATTTCATTAAAATTTACAGGGTGGCTGTCCGGCTATAAAGATGTTACCGACACTTACATTTTTATCATTTTTC
>JANYFI010000053.1 GCA_025362765.1 Ferruginibacter sp.
AATAGGGCAAACATTTTACACGATATAACCAACATTCTTTATGACGAAGATTTTAAACACCGTAACACCAACGGCAGTAGAGTATTTATCAGAGAGCGTAAATTAAGTTTTCAACTATTAATTATCTTCATTGCCAAGTTGCTACGCAATTCCATACAAAGAGAACTCAATGATTTTTTCGCTAAAATCAATAACAAAGATTTCAGCATTCAGCAAGTAACCAAAGGAGCCTTTTCAACAGCCCGTTCAAAATTAAAACACACCGCATTTATTGAATTAAGCGATAAGTCAGTTAATTCATTTTATCAACAGGCCCCTTATGTAAGATGGGGAGAGTTTAGGGTATTGGCCTGCGATGGCAGTACTGTTTTATTGCCCAAATCAAAAGACATTGCCAAAGATTTTCCGTTAACAGGATTTGGCAGAAATGCAGATTGTGAAAAGTCTTTAACCAAAATTTCTTTGGTGTACGATGTGTTTAATCAAGTTACGTTAAACGCAAAAATTGAAGCTTTTAAAGTGCATGAAACAACGCTTTTTAAACAACAGTTAGAAGAGGTTGATTTTATGGCCGATGATTTAATATTGCTCGACAGCATCTTGTTTACTTCCTTCCACCAATTATCTTTTAACCGCACGCCATATTTACCATGAACATGTGTGCAATATTAGCCCACCCCATTGCAGAAAAAATAAGAACAGAAAAAAACACTACAAGAAAACATCCACGAAAAATTAATAGAACCAATGCCATTAGTTTTATATCAAAATCGTGGATTGGGATATTTATAAAAAAGAAATACAATCAATGTTTAGAATGTTTTGATAAAATGCTCATCAACACAACAGAAGTCGTCAGGCCAAATAGAAAATTCCCTAGAAACCATAAACAACAAAAACCAAAATCAATGAATTATAAGCCACTGTAGCCGATTCTTAATTAAACGACATTGAATCAAGTTTACAATAAGACCGCCAGAAACATTGCCGTATAGCATGGCGCTGCTGCCTTTCAATACTTCTACACTTTCCAGCGTAGCAGCTTCCGGCATACCGGCTATATTACTTACCAAACCATTTTTTAAAATGCTGCCTGCACCCCCGGTAACACCAATGCTGTAGCCACGTGCGGTATAGGTTTCATTAACACCCAGCCTGGTTTGTGTAATAGACACGCCACTTACATTTCGCACAATATCGCCCACACGGGTAGCCTGCTGATCGCTGATAACGGTGTTGCTTACGGCGCCCACAGTTTGTGGCAGATCCATATTGCCCAGCAGTGATTTTGAAGAAGAAAGTGTTTTATGATTCAGCGTGCGGTTGCTGTTTATAATTACTTCATCCATTTTTTTTAAACTCTCTTCCAGGGTTACATTCACTTCATTTATTTGTTCGGTAACTACGGTCAGGGTTGTTTCCTGTGTTTTTAAACCCACAAACGAAATCACCAGCACCTGCTTGCCTGCATTTATTTTATGCAGTATAAACGTACCGTCTTTCTCAGACTGGGTAACTTTTAACACATTCTTTAAAGTGATGGTTACGCCGTTAGCAGGCTGTCCGTCGCTTGTTGTAATGCGGCCCTGTATGGTGCCCGTTTGGGCAGTTGCTATTTGTACGCCCGCAACGCAGCAAAAAAAAGAAAAGAAAATTGCAGTTAGCTGTATGTTCATCATCCGTATATATTTTTAAATAGGATGCAAAAGAAACCAATCTAAAAAGACAAAGGTTTCAAAATCGGGAAATCGGTTTATACAATACGGAAAAATGAAACGGTGCTGCCACTTGATTGTATGTAATTGGAATGATGCGGTTGCATTTTCCTGGATGAAATACCATTAGACGAGGGACAATTAAAGTGTAGGCGCAGGGATGAAGAGTTGGCGATATGCTTCTGGTTTGCGGTGCCGCTCTATTACCACAGCCTTAATAAGCAGGAGTTTTCTTGTCTTTGCATTCCTTATGTGTAGTATCAATTAAATCAAAGCGTATTTTCTTTTTATCCTCTTCAAAGTGTTCAAGTTCCTGAAATAGCTTGAAGAATTTTTGATTTTTATTCAATTAATAATGATAACGGTGTATTATGAGAATATTAACTGAAAGGTATACTTATGTTGTATTCAAACAAAAGGCTTTAAGATAATTAATCTTAAAGCCTTTAAATTAAGTGGTGCGAGCCGGGGTTGAACCGGCGACACATGGATTTTCAGTCCATTGCTCTACCAACTGAGCTATCACACCATTCCCTTTCGGGGCAGCAAA
>JANYFI010000063.1 GCA_025362765.1 Ferruginibacter sp.
GCCCAACCTGCTGCCGGAAATGGACCTGGTGACGGAGAGTATAAAGGTAGTGTCATCAGCCAATACAGGAGGGGATGCGCTTACTACGGCCCACATGCGCAACTGGATGGAATGCGTGTTAAGCCGCAAGCAGCCTAACGCACCTGTTGAAGCCGGGTATGCACATTCCGTAGCAAACATTATGACAAATGCGGCAGTACACACCGGTGCAAAAGCCACTTTTGACGAGGCCACCAGGCAGGTGATGGCTGGAGGGAAAGCATTTAAATATTAAGTGTTGACGGCAGTTCTATAAAAGATTTAAAGCCCCGCAAAGAAAGAATTTGTGGGGCTTTTAC
Source organism: Ferruginibacter sp. (assembly GCA_025362765.1). GTDB lineage: Bacteria > Bacteroidota > Bacteroidia > Chitinophagales > Chitinophagaceae > Ferruginibacter. The sequence goes on from JANYFI010000063.1 coordinate 339, forward strand.
TGTTTGAAAAATTTGCGGCAGTAGTCGCAGGCTTTTGGATAATAATTGAAAGATATTGTTATCTGTACACAGGTATATCAAAATCTATTTTCCGGTAAAATGTTTTATATCCCTTTATATTTTTCTGTGTTATATTGATAGCAGAAAATATTACACCAGGGATGACAGTTTCATTTTCAAAATCTTTCTCAAATTTTTGAAGTTCAATTGTGTATGGTGTTAATTCAGTAAAAGGTAAACTGAATATCAGTCAAATGATTTCTCGCAGCATAAAATTCATTTTCTTTGCAGCAGCAATGTCTTTATTTATCACATCACTTAACTCAGGTAGCAATGGCAATTGTTACTATATAGGCAACCAATCGGAAGCCGTATTAATAGATGCGGGCTTATCGTGTAGAGAAACAGAAAAGCGGCTGGGCCTGCTGAGTCTTTCAATGCATATAGTAAAAGCCATTTTTATTTCGCATGAGCATACCGATCATATCAAGGGTGTAGAATCTATTGCGGAAAAATATTCATTGCCGGTATATATTACCAAGGCCACCGCCCAGCGTGGACGGCTTCATTTAAAAAAGCAACTGATTCATTCTTTTACAGGCTATGAGGCGGTGAAAATAGGAGGGTTATCCATTACCGCTTTTCCAAAGTTGCATGATGCAGCCGATCCGCACAGTTTTATTATTGCCGGCAATGGTATTACGGTAGGCGTGTTTACAGATATTGGCGCCTGCTGCAACCATGTCATTGCGCATTTTAGCCAATGCCATGCGGCCTTTCTTGAGGCCAATTACGATGAAAATATGTTGGAAGAAGGTCGTTACCCAATCTATTTAAAAAACCGCATTCGTGGTGGTAATGGTCATCTATCGAATGCGCAGGCACTGGAAATATTTATTAAATACCGGCCATCTTTTATGACGCACCTGTTGCTGGCCCATTTATCAAAAGACAACAATGATCCTCAATTAGCGCAGCAGCTTTTTATGGGAAATGCCAATGGTATACAAGTGAGTGTTGCGTCAAGATACGAGCAGACTCCGGTGTTGGTTATTGATGCCGGAACCAATGCGCCCGTTATTCAACAACAGGTGCGGATAATTGTGAGGCCTCAACAACTCAGTTTATTTTAAACAATTGATCTTTTATTTGTTACTTATTAATTTTACAGCAGAAGTTGTCTTCATTAAATACTAGCGGTAAGTTGCGCCGCAGGCAATTGCATGTACATTAAAATAAATTTGAAAAATGTTAAGGATAACCAACGAATTGAAAAATAAAAAAGCCATCATGAAAAAAAGAACCTTTTTAAAAACCACGTCTGTTCTTGCTGGCGGAGCCGTATTAAGCCGCATGTTGGGTTGCACACCTAAAGCCCCGGCGCCACATTTAAAAAATTGGGCGGGTAATGTAGCATATAGCACAGGCAGCGTTCACTATCCTAAAACAGTTCACGAAGTGCAGGAAGTGGTGAAGAAATGTAATAAACTTACTGCGCTAGGTTCTCAGCATTCTTTTAACACCATCGCTGACAGTACGGAAAACCAGGTATCGTTAAAGGAATTAAATAAAGTAGTATCGATTGATAAAAACAATAATACTGTAACAGTGGAAGCAGGGATGCGCTATGGAGATCTTGCCCCTTATCTGCATCAAAATGGCTACGCTTTACACAACCTTGCCTCCTTGCCGCACATTACCATTGCCGGTTCCTGCGCTACCGCTACCCATGGATCGGGTGTAACTAATGGTAACCTTGCTACAGGCATTGCTGCTATTGAATTTGTAAATGCAGCGGGAGACCTGGTGAATTTATCAAGAAAAGATGGCGATCAATTTTACGGTGCCGTGGTTGGATTAGGGGCTTTGGGTGTGGTGACAAAAGTTACCCTTGATTTGTTACCAACGTTTA